>JAHZLG010000103.1 GCA_022599995.1 Alphaproteobacteria bacterium
TCAACAACGAAGGAGCAAGCGAGATAACCGTCAAGAACGCGATCAACTGCACCACGCGAGCGGTTACCGTGCCGCCCTCCTCGGCGAAATCGATCACCACCTGCTGCGCCAGTGAGGGCATCGCAAACAACAAAACTGCCCCCACCGTGCCACACGCGACGGTTGCCCAAATGGCAGGGCGGATCGACCGCCGCATCGAACGCGCAACAAGCTTGCCTAGTCGGGTCATCGGGGGGCTCCTTGGCCACGTAACACGGCACCGAGTGCCTGCCTGAACGACAGCCTTGCCGAAGACCCAGCAATTGCAGGGATGGATGAGTTGCCTGCTGCCTTGCCATCTCTGGTCGCCGCGGCAGGCAAATTCGATCCCCCAGCATCGGCAACACTGGCAACGCCGGTGCGACCGGTGCGACCGGTGCGACTGGTGCGACCAGGGCGACCGAGGGTGTCCAAGGGCTGTTCGTCTGGATGTGCGTCGTGCTCCAGGTCAGAACCGTGTGCCGGGTCGCTATAGGTGTCGACCACCCGGTCACCGTTGTTCGAGAGCAACAACACATACTGCCGATGCCCATTGGCCACGCGCACCAACCGCCTTTTCGGATCGAGGAAAAGATTCTCCGCAATAGCCATGTTCTTTGCCGTGCGTCCTGCACCCCAAACCCCCAAACCTGCCTGTGTCATCCGCTTGAGAATCAGCCCTAACCCACCCAACAGGGCAATAACAGCCAGCAAAGCCAAAATAAGACGGACGTAATCAACGCTCATGCCCCCAGCATACCACCTTATGCGGCGTATGTCACGGTGTCATACAACACGTTACCATGAAGAGAAGCTATCACCCCCATCCCTATCCCCCCTCACCCTCTTCTCCTAGCCCCAGCAGGGAGGACAACCAACAAACGCAGGCAAGTCCAAGACAAGGCAAAACAAAGACGAGGCAAAAGAGCAACAGGAAAACCAGGCGAACAGCCCGCCGAGCCGGATTGCAGCCTACGCCATGCGTGGCTAGCCGTCGCGCATCAATGCGTGGCTAGACGTCGCGCATCAATTCGCGGCCGATCAACAGGCGACGAATTTCCGAGGTGCCTGCCCCGATCTCATACAGTTTGGCATCGCGCAACAACCGTCCGGCTGCGTGCTCTGCAAGATACCCCGAGCCACCACAAAGCTGGATGGTATCCAATGCCGTCTTAGTCGCCATCTCGGCGGCAAAGAGAATGACCGATGCGCCGTCTTTGCGCATGAGACGCGCCTTCGCGTGATCCTCACCAATGTCATCGAGCACCGATGCGACCTCAAGGGCATAGGCGCGTGCCGCACGGTAGGAGGTGTACATATCCGCCAACTTCCCCTGAACCAGCTGGAAGCTGCCGATGGGCGCACCGAATTGCTCCCGTGTGCCGCAGTAGGCGACCGCAATGTCCAATGCAGCCCGGGCAATCCCCAGTGGGCCACCTGCCAATACCGCCCGCTCGTAATCCAACCCGCTCATCAAGATGCCCACCCCCTGGTTAAGCGCACCGAGCATGTTCGCCTTCGGCACCCGACAGTTATCAAAGACCAACTCACCGGTGTTCGACCCCCGCATGCCCAATTTGTCCAATTTCGGAGAGGTCTGAAACCCTGCCATGCCGCGCTCAACCACGAATGCCGAGATGCCGCGGCTCCCGGCCTCAGGGGCCGTTTTGGCATAGACAATCAGCACATCCGCATCGGGGGCATTGGTGATCCAGAATTTCGTCCCATCGAGTCGAAAGTGATCGCCACAGTCCTCGGCGCGCAGAGTCATCGACACCACATCCGATCCGGCTTGGGTCTCGCTCATTGCCAACGCACCAACGTGCGTGCCGTTGCAAAGGGCCGGCAGGTACTGCTCTTTTTGCTGCGGCGTGCCCCAGCGCTGCAGCTGGTTCAAACACAGATTGCTGTGGGCACCATACGATAATCCAACCGATGCCGATGCGGCTGATATTTCCTCCATAATCATGACATGCGTGGCATAACCAAGTGCCGAACCTCCGTATTCCGAGGCAATGGTCGCCCCTAACAATCCCAAATCCCCCATTTGTTGCCAGAGGGATTGCGGCATATCATTGGTCTTGTCGATGGTCGCCGCTTGCGGGGCGATGACCTCGGTGGCAAATTTCCGCACCTCGTCGATCAAGGGGCGGATGTTGTCTTCGTGCCTGCTGATATGCCAGCGAAGGTTGTCGGAGTGCTGCATCAGAATCCTCTGCAAATGGGGGCAAAAATGGGGGAGGAGTAGCAAGCCGTACAAGAGCACGACCGCACGGGCTAAGACGCTTCGCTGCCACCGATCGCATCGGTTGCGCTACCGGTCGCACCGGTTTCGCTACCGGCCGCATCGGTTTCGTCACCGGTCGCATCGGTTTCGCCACCGGTCGCACCGGTTTCGCTACCGGTCGCACCGGTTGCGGAACCCGCACTGCTATCTAAGACAAACAAGGCCGCCTGGCCGCGCACGGTGTCGCCTTCGACCCCTGCGACTTCGGCAACTACTCCTGCGACGGGGGCTGTGATCAGGTGCTCCATCTTCATGGCTTCAACGACGCCGAGAGTCTCCCCTGCGGCCACGAAATCGCCGACCTTTTTGTGCACCGACACCAGTGTGCCGTTCATCGGGACAACAAGCTCGACACGACCAGTTTCATCGGGGCGCGCCTTGTCGGACGCGGGATCGGTCGTCGTCGGAAACACGGTTTCGAGGGAGCAAACCGTGATGGCGTGGTGAAACCCATCAATGGACAAAAACAGCGTGTCCGCAAGTGAGGCGGCGGCGGCACTTGCCGTGCTTGCAGCACTTGCCCGACCTGCCGCGAGACGATGCCACCCAACCGCGTGGGAATAAAGACGCTGGTCGGGCAAGGTCACCTCGATCAGCGCGGGGACAGCCGTGCCATGGGAGGGGTGCGTGATGCCCTGCACCCCCACATCGGCGGTATCGACCACTTGTGCATGGTGTCGGTCATAGCGGCAGACCGTCACCATTGCCGGTTCGGCGTGCCTCAGGGCGGTGTAGTGAACACCCTCCAGCATGAACCTTACGGTCACGCGACGGGGGGAGAACACCCTCCAGCCTGCGAGCGGATCATCCCCAAGAATCAGGTCTCCCATGATTGTGCCTGCAAGCGCAATCGCGGTTTGCCATGGGACGTGCCCCAGTGAAGCCGGCGCAACAACGGAGTCATCGAGTGGCAGGGTGTCATCGAGGAGGGGGGCGCGGGCAGAGAGCGACGGCAGCGGCAACGGTTGGTCGGTGGTATACCCCCCCGGGGTGATAAACAGGGGGTCTGCTAACAATGCCCGCTGATTGGGCAGGTTGGTCGGCAATCCGTACACGGCCGTTTGCTGAAGAGCCGCATACAATCGTTGGCGCGCCGCATCTCGGGTTGCTCCCCATGCGATCACTTTTGCGATCATCGAATCGAAGCGGGATGACACAAAGAACGCCGTCGGGGAGGGGGCGTGCACGGGGTGCGGTGACATCCCTGCGGTCGCGATCTTCTCGGCCGTCGGGGAGGCAGGGAGCCCAGCCCCCAATGCTGTATCGACGCGGGTATCAGTTGACCACCGCCAATCGTAGATGTTCCCACTGCGCGGGATTCCATCGATGGACTCGGCGACTATCCGCGCTTCGATGGCGTGTCCGTGATGGGCGGTTAGCGTTCCATATTGCTGTGTCTTGCTCTTGCTCTTGGTTTCGGTCTCCGCGTCGAAGGCGTCGGGGAGCATGTCAATGAGATTTGCCCCTTCGGCGATGGCCAGCTGCAGATGGACGATGTCGATGCCGGCTAATGACGCGACTGGCATGCCCTGCAAAAGCCGCTGGGGTGTTCCTCGCGCTGGCGTTGCCCCGAGATCGTTCTCAGCGTGCTGGGAGACAACACGTGCGGGGTGCGGGGAGGGTTCAGACGCAGGGAGAGACGCAGAGAGGGGCGCAGGAGAAACCACCTGTGCCAGCGCATAGATGGCTTCGGTGACGGGGTGCTCGACCTGGATGCGGGTGTTCACCTCAAGAAAGTAATGGTTGCCCTCGCGGTCGAGCAAGAACTCGACGGTCGCCGCCCCTGCGTAACCATCACTGGAGGAAACGCTGTCCGTTGTCTGCTCGGGCAGGGTTGGCCGTGTCGCAGCAAGGGCAGCAACTAACCGCTGGGCATCGTGGATCAACGATGCTTCGATGGGTGCGGAGATAGGTGCGGGAGCCTCCTCGACTAATTTCTGCTTGCGGCGTTGCACCGAGCACTCCCGCGTCGACAACGCCAGCACATTGCCGGCGGTGTCGCCGAGCAATTGCACTTCGATATGGCGGGCGTCGGGGATGATCCGCTCGAGCATCACGCTTGTGGTGTCGAAGTGGCGGGCACCCTCGCGCTGGGCGGTGGCGATCGCCTCGGCGAGGGCATCGGGGTGGTCAACCCGGATGATCCCACGTCCTCCCCCACCGCCGCGCAATTTCACGAAGAGCGGATACCCGACCTCCTCGGCATGGGAAAGGAGGGGGGAGGGGGGGGAGGGGGGAGAGGGGGGAGAGTGGGAGGGGTGGGGAGGGAGGGGGGAGGGGTGGGGAGGGTCGATGTCCTCGCGTCCGGGGATGCAGGGCACGCCGACCTGCTGCGCGAGACGGCGCGCGTCGCCCTTGTCGGCCATACGGGCGATCGCCTCGGCAGAGGGGCCAACAAATGTTATCCCCGCCTGCGCGACTGCCCGAGCAAATCCCGCGTGCTCAGACAAGAAGCCATAGCCGGGATGAAGGGCATCTGCCCCGAGCCGTTGTGCCGCACGGAGCACTTCGCGGGGATCGCTCCAGCTTGTCAGCGGCACCGAGGCATCGAGGACACCGAGATGCAGCAGGTCATGCTCGTTGCCATCACCCCCATCGCTTTCGCCTCCTGCTGTCGTGCCTCCCACGACTGAGATGCCATAGGCATGGGCTGTTCGTGCGATACGAACGGCAATCTCGCCACGGTTGGCAATGAACAGGCGACGAATACGGGGCATGGGAGGCAGACGGGATCAGCAGGGAAAGAGAACTGCATTGTACAGCAAAATCCCGGGCGGGCAAATCAAGCAGGCTAGCCTGCAAGCTAGCCTGCTGTACATCACAGTCGCATCACAGCCTCGTCCGACACGTCCTACGGGAGCTGCCGGGCACTGCTGGGTGTGCCACACAAACGGACACTACTGGCACCAAAGGCACTGCAGACAAGTGCTCCCATCCTCATACTCTGCAGGCACAGGCACTGCTGGCAAGTGCCCCTACCCTCGTTGCGCGGCCGTGATGGCGATGCGCGTGCGCAGAGGCGCACCATCGCGGGTCAGCACAAGCTCCAACATCCCCGCGGGGCCAAAGCCCAGAATCGTGAGCCCCTCTGCTCGACGATATTTGTTCTGAAGCATGGACAAAATACCCTTCTGCTCGCTGTTGCTCGGACGCCCCGGCGGGTCGATCAGCACCACGCCGCCAAGACGATGCAGCAGGCAAAGTTGAATGCCTTCGTCTAGGGCGTGGGCACACCGCGCGGCCAAGTCATGTTTTCCTCCAGCGTATGCCCCCGTGGTTGATGCGGGGGCAGTGCGCCCTGCGTGTTTTTGGCTTGTTTTCCCGGTGGGTTTCGCCGTTGCACGCTGCGGAGCACGGGACGATGCCGGGTCAGTCACGCGGCAGTCGCAATCCAGCATGTGCCCCGCCATACCAGAATCGAGGTGCCAGCTATAGACATTGCCCTTATGCCGCCGCGTGATAGTTTCCCCCGAAAGCAGGTCGTGGATGGTGCTCAGCAATGCCGCTGCGATGGGGTGTTGCGTTTGCCCCGGATACACCCGCCAGTGCAGATCGGGGTAGGTTGCCAATTGCGCGAGTATCGCCTCGTCGGGGCGGCGAGGAAACCACACCATTTCATGCGCGGTGCGCAAGAGGGTGTCGATCAGGGTTGGCGGTGGAATCACCACGCCGGGCTTGCGGCGTTGCGGGATGGTTTCCAGCGTCGTCTTGAGGTGGGTTGCCTCGGCCACCAGGGCGGTGAGCAGTGCCTTTCCCGCCTCGTCTGCCCTTGCATGCGGTTCACCCTCTCGGCCAAGACCTTGTTCGATAAGTGCGGCGGCGGTGGGGGACAGGGTCACCTCGAGGGAGTATCCCGCCACGGCAATGGCACGCAGCTGGACAATCGCCTGCTCGATCGGGGTGCGACGATGCTTGTCGTTGTCGTTGGCCCCGCCGTGCTGTGCATCGTTGGGCGTATCCTTCGAGGAGGCATCCGACGACTCGCGATCTTGATCCCATCGAATCAACCGCCCGAGATTAAGCTGCGGCTTGTTTCGCCGTGTCACCTTGCAATATCGTCCGTGCTGGGTCGGCGTCCATGTGCCCTTGGCAAGCTTCCCCTTCGCAAGGGATGATGAGGCTGTCTGCGCGGCACGCGCCACCTGCTGGACGATCACCCGATCCCCCAGTCTCACCCCGTGGCGCAGGGGCAGCCAAAGCATGTCGGGCTCGCCGATGTCGACGTGCACCACGCGCTCGCCCTCGGCGATGTAGCGGACGATTCCGGCATAGACCCCGCCATTGCGCCGGAGATCGCCCACAAGGGCGGCATCGATCGCAATCGGGATCACGGCATCAGCAGAATCTGTGCTGTCAGCGGCATCAATGCCATGAATGCCATGAATGCCATCACCCGCACCTGCCATGCTGCCGGCAACCGGGGCATCGCTCCCGCGCCCTGTCATCGAGACGTCGGGCGTTGGCGGCATCGTTGTCCAAACTGCCAAGATGGGGGCGTTTGCCTCGTCTTGGTCGTGGGCAACCAGCGTCTTGTCCTGCCCCACATGCCCCGCCTGCCTCGCCGGCAGGGATTTGGCGAAGGTATCGATCAAGGGGGCAGCATCAAGCACCCAGCAATCGGTCACACGCCCCGCGGGACGATGGAATGCACTGCCGTACATGGTGGCTTCCTTCTCCTATCAGCCGCGCATCCGTTCTCCTTTGGGGTCATAGGGCACATCCTTCAGCACGGTCAGCCCGACACGTTCCCCAAGGATTTCGGTCGTAAACGGCTTGCCTGTGGCCAACGAATCCGTCGAGACATATCCCAAGGCGAGACTCTTTGCGCACCCTACCCCGTAGCCTCCTGATCGGGTGTGCCCGACCACTTCGTCGCCCTGATAAATCGGCTCGTACCCCATGGAGTCGTAGTCGAGTCCGTCTTGCAGGGCGAAGAGGGTAAGCCGTGCCCCGGTTGTGTCTCCTAGCCCGGCCTGTTGTTGTGCCAGCAGGGCGGCTTTGCCGATGAAATTCGTTGCCTTATTCGTGTTCACAAAGTGGCGGAGCTCCGACTGCAGTGGCGAGTAGTCCCCCGTATACTCCATGTTCCACGCCCCGAAGCCTTTTTCTAGGCGAAGGGCGAGCAGGGCACGCGACCCAAACAATTGCATCCCGAAGGGTTCTCCTGCCGCCATGAGGGTTTCGAACAAGTGGCGGTGGTACTCGACGGGGGCGAAAATTTCATAGCCATATTCCCCCGTGAACGAGACGCGCAACACGATTGACGGCACTTTGCCGAGGTCGACCTGTCCCACGCTCATGAATTGAGTCGGGGCTTCGGCAGTCAAGGTTTCCATGATTTGCTTGGCACGCGGGCCGGCAATCGAGAATCCGGGGTGAGACAGGGTGAGGTTGTCGATAGTCACTGCCTTGTCGCCGCGATGGGCATCGAACCAGCGCAGGTGGATTGCCTGCATCGCCCCCGATCCGATGATGAGGTACTTGCCTCCACCAAGGTTGGCGATGCTGAGATCGCCGACCAGCTTGCCGACGTGATTCACCATGGGCGCAAGTTTCACCTTGCCCTGTGCGGGCAGGTTCGAGGCAAAGACCTCATCCAAGAAGGCATGGGCATCGGCGCCACTCACCAGATATTTGGAATAGCCGCTAATCTCGATGAGGCCGGCGTTCTCACGAACTGCTTTCGCTTCGCGCACAATATAGTCGAAGGCGTTGGTTCGTCCGAATCCCCAATTTTCGTGGGCATTTTCGGCGGAATCGGCAAACCATATTGGCGATTCCATCCCATAGGAGACACCAAACACGGCGTGATGCTGTGCCATCAGGTCATAGACGGGGGTGGTCAGCAAGGGGCGTCCGTCGGGGAGCTGCTCATTCGGAAACCCAACCCGAAACCGGCGGCGGTAATTTTCGTGGGCTTTCGAGCTCAGGTAGCCTTTGCGGGCGTGCGGGCCGAACCTGCCGACATCCATGCCATAGACGTCTATCGAGGGTTGGCCATCGATGATCCACTCGGATAGGGCCAGCCCGATTCCCCCTCCCTGTGAGAACCCTGCCATCACCCCACAGGCGGCGTAAAATCCGGGAACGCCGGGAACAGGGCCAACCAAGGGGTTGCCGTCGGGGGCGAAGGTCATGGGGCCATTCACGACCTTTTTGACGCCGGCTTTTGCCAGCACTGGAAAGCGTTCGAAGGCGGTGGTGAGGTTATCCGACATGCGGTCGAGGTCGTCATTCAACAATTCGTGCCCGAAGTCCCACGGGGTCTCGTCGGGCGACCATGCCACCGGGCGTTGTTCGTAGGTACCGATCAGCATGCCATTGCCCTCTTGGCGGAAGTAATTCTCGCCGTCGGTGTCGATGATGTTCGGGACTTCGTGCGGCAAATCGACGATTTCGGGGATGTCGTCGGTCAGCAGATATTGGTGCTCCATGGGGAGGGCGGGGAGAAAAACCCCAAGCATCTTGCCCACTTCGCGCCCCCACAGCCCACCGGCATTGATCACGATTCGAGCGTGCCACACCCCCTTCGGAGTCGTCACATCAAATCCTTTCCCTCGCCGTTCAATCGACGTGACCGGGCTTTCTATTTCGATCTTAGCCCCGTTGATCTTCGCGGCTTTGGCGTAGGCATGCGTCACCGAGGCAGGGTCAATGTGTCCGTTGTCGGGGTCGTAGAGTGCGCCCACAAAATACTTTTCTTCCATGAAGGGGATGACTTTTTTCACCTCTTGGACGTCGACAATCTGCGCGTCGATGCCGAGGAACCGAGCTTTGGCCGCCTCGCGGCGCAGCAGGGTCATCCGCTGTTCGGACGAGGCAAGGTAGAACCCTCCTGATTGGTGGTGTCCGATCGACTGCCCCGAAATCTCTTCGAGCTCCTTGTACAGATTGATGGTGTACTTCTGCAGGGCTGCGACATTGGGGTCGCCATTCAAGGTGTGCATCGAACCCGCCGCATGCCAACTCGACCCCGAGGTCAGCTGCATCCGCTCGAGCAAGGTACAGTCGGTGACGCCCTTTTTGGTGAGGTGGTACAGGACACTGCATCCAACAACGCCTCCGCCAATCACTAGAATATCAGTATGAAAATCAGCCATGAAGAAAATATCCAAAGAGAAAAAAACAGGAGTAAGTGCAAATGCAACGACGAAAAAATCAAGGATGGCCATCGGTCGAGGGCTTCGCTCTGACGATCACTCGATCAACCATACTAGGGTGCTGGCGATTGTGTCGATAGCTGAATCGCGTGCGCGGCAGGGGCAACGCCTGATGATCATCGCACCCGACCCTAGTCGAGCCCAAACAGTGCGTTGTCTTGAAAGCGACAAGTGGCGTTGCCGTGAAAATGGCTAGTAGCGTTGCCGTGAAAGCGACAAGTGGCGAAACCGTGGAAGCGGCAAGTGGTGGAGCCGTGAAAGCGACGAGTGACGGAACAGCGACAGTGGCAAGCGCGTTGCCTCGGCAGTCACCGTTCGGTTTTGGTCTGCACCTGTTCATGGCGGGACTAGGGTCAGGACTCATTAAA
>JAHZLG010000104.1 GCA_022599995.1 Alphaproteobacteria bacterium
ACATCACCGACTCAGACCAACGACGCGCCCTCGTCGCCCGCAGCCCGAATGATCCCCCCTTTGGCATTCTAGTGAATTCGGCCGGATTCGCCCGCAATGTGCCGCTCGGCGAAGTCACCGAAGAAGACTACGATCGAGTGATGGACGTCAATGTGAAAGCCGCCTACTTCCTTGCCAAACTGATCGCCGAACGCCTGATTGCCGATCAAAAGCCGGGGTCTATCATTACCATCTCGTCCCAAATGGGGCTGGTGGGAGGACCTAACCGCTCGGTGTACTGTGCTTCGAAACACGCCAATGAGGGATATACCAAAGCCATGGCGCTGGAACTCGGTGCGCACCAAATCCGCGTCAACACGGTGTGCCCCACCTTCATCAAAACCGACCTCACGAAACATGCCCTCGCCAACGAAGAATTTCGCGCGTGGGTGCTCGGCAATATCGCACTTGGCAGGCTCGGACAACCCGAGGACATCGCCGGAGCAATCACCTACCTGGCCAGCCCCGCCTCGCGGCTTGTAACCGGGATCGCCCTGCCCGTGGACGGCGGTTGGACGGCAAAATAACCCCTCCCCTCCCCTCCCCCATCCCCCTGCCCTCCCCATCCTCATCCTATTCCCCGAACGCCGCAAGCCAGTCATACATCGCTAAGCCTGCCGCACAGACCGTCACCAGCAACGATAGACGCCCCTCTAGCTCAGATAAATATCCTATGCAGATTCTGCCGCAAACGAATTCCGTCCCCGAATATATCATCAAGGTGACCAAACACATCTGGGAGGAACGAAACCTCAACTCGCTGAATCACCACTATGCCAAAGACATCGCGGTCCGCTCGCCTGCGGGGATCGTCGTAGGCAATGATAGTGTCATCGCCTCGACTGCTGGAACCCTCGCCGAATTTCCCGACCGCACCCTGCTCGGTGAGGACGTGATCTGGCACGAACAACCCAATGGGCAGTACCTCAGCTCGCACCGCTTGTTCTCCACCGCAACCCACGCCAATGACGGCATGTACGGTGAGGCATCCCAGCGAAAATTGCGCTATCGGATCATTGCCGACTGCGCAGGAAAAAACGACATCATCGACGATGAATGGATCATCCGCGACCAAGCCGCCATCGTGAAACAAATCGGCACAACCGCCAAAGCCTATGCCATAGCGCAAATTGAGGCCGAGGGCGCAACCCCCAACCACCCCTACGATCCGCAGGTTTTCGATATAAGAGGCCCCTACAACGCCGCAGGCAACGACCATCCGGCAGGGGAACGCTACAAGGAAATCCTTACCCAACTGTTTGCCGCTAATCTTGCGATCATCCCCAAAGCCTACGATCGCGCCTGCGAAGGCCACTACCCCGGTGGCGTGCTTGGGCGCAGCTGGCCCGATGCCGATCAATTCTGGCTCGGGTTGCTGGCTGCCTTCCCCAACCCCCAAGTCAGTTTCGACCATGTCATTGGACGATCGGACAACGGCATGCCCGACCGTGCCGCCATGCGTATCAGTCTGCGCGGGCGACACCTCGGCTATGGTCGCTTCGGCACGCCAACCGGAGCCGACGTTTACATCATGATGATGGCGCATGCCGAATTCGGTACGTGGGGACTTCGCCGTGAGTACGTGCTGTTTGACGATACCGCTATCTGGAAGCAAATCCTTCTGCACAAAGGCTAACCCCCCCTCCCCGCCCCTCCCCCTCCCCACCCCGCCCCTCTTCGGCAGCCTTCGCCCTCATACTGCCTTGCCCTGTCTCGTTCTTCACAACCCATCGTAGCCATGCCGTACTCGACTCACGATATACGCAAAAGGATCGTTCGCTTCGGCGACCTGCGTCCATGCCGCACCGCCTTTATCGATGCACATACGCCGGGATCGCACAAAAAAGAAAATTTCACGATTATCGGCGGAGGCGTCTCCGAGGGCACCGACCAATTCGTGCACCTGCGCACACCGCCCGGCTTCAACATCGGCGCTGCTGGGCAACCGCCACATTGTCGCAACTCACTGCACACGCACCGCACCGCCGAGGTCTTCATCATCCACTCAGGAACGTGGAGCTTCTTCTGGGGGCGGCACGGCGATGATGGGCAGGTCATTCTCAACCCCGGCGACGTCATCAACATCCCCACGGGAATCTTTCGCGGATTCGAGAATATCGGCGATAACCATGGGTTGATATTCGCGGTTCTCGGCGGGAATGACGCAGGCGGCGGTGTCGTCTGGGCCCCCGAGGTGCTCGCGGAAGCCGATGCCCACGGGTTGGTGCTCGGCGAGAACGGCAGGCTGTACGATAGCAAGCAAGGGCAAACCCTGCCGCAGGAGGTGCGCAAGATTGCCCCTATGCCGGCAGATGCCCTCGACCGGATGCCCGTGTTGCGCGGGGCGGATATGGTGCCACGCTTTGTCGCCCGTGCCCTCGATATGCATGCGCGCGCCTTGCCCGTTCGATTTCAATCGCCCAACCCCACCCCCGACGGATCACCCATCGGCGAGGCTGTTGTCATCGGCAGTGACTCTAACGCCATGATCTATGACAAACCCGGATTCGAGCTGAGCTGCTGGACGACGCTTAGTGATCTCTCTGCGTCCGTCGCGACTCGAGTAACCGGCAGTGTTGCCGACGAAGTGCTGATCGTGCATCAAGGGCACTGGCGACTAGAATGGGGAGCACCAACTTCAGAAACCAATGCCACGTGCGACGCCGAAGAAATGGGGAGCACAACCGAAAGGTCATGTGCTGCCAAGTGCTCGCTGTTGCTTAGTCCGGGTGACACGATTTTGCTTCCCGCGGCATGGCAGTATACGTTCCGGCCAGTCGACAACTCTGCCGCCGCCGCCGCCGGCATCGCCTATCACGTGCGCGCCACCGGAGACCCTGCAGGCCCAACCCACTTCGAATGAAACCTCGATTGAGGCCTCGCTTCAGTCGTTGCGTGCCCCGGGCCTGCGCGCCGCCGCGGGTTTTCCCTCGCTAGGGCAATTGGGCTTTTTCCGTATTCGGCTGATGCTGTCATTCGGGTAACGCCGTTATTCGGGCAATGCCATCATTCGGGTGATGCTGTCACACAGGCAATGCCATCATTCGGACAATGCTGTCACACAGGCAATGCCGTTATTCGGGCAATGCCATCATTCGGGTGATGCTGTCACACAGGCAATGCCGTCATTCGGCTGATGCCATCATCCAACTGATGCTGTCATTCGGCTGATGCTGTCATTCGGGCAGCGTTGTCACTCAGGCGATGTCGCCACGGGATTCTTGCTGCGGATCGCCGCCTGTGCCGCACTAAGACGAGCAATCGGCAAGCGGTACGGAGAACACGAGACGTAATCCAACCCCTGCCCAACACAAAATGCCACCGAGGCAGGGTCGCCGCCATGCTCGCCGCAAATGCCGATTTTCAAGTCAGCGCGCGTCTGGCGTCCCGCTTCGACCGCCCACACAATAAGACGCCCCACCCCCTCGGTGTCCAAGGTCACAAAAGGATCAGACGAAAGCAGGCGGCGGGAGACATACTGCGACAAGAACCGAGCCCCATCATCGCGTGAGATACCCCACGTCGTCTGCGTGAGATCGTTTGTGCCAAACGAAAAGAATTCGGCATGCTGGGCAATTGCCGCCGCCGTCAGCGCCGCGCGCGGCAGTTCAATCATCGTGCCGACAAGGTGCGGCAAGGTCATGCCCAGCTGGCCTTCTATGTCTTGGCTGACTTCGGCAATCACTGACTGCAATTGCTTGAACTCCTCAACGTCGGCGACGAGCGGAATCATGATCTCGACCTGAGGCATTGTCCCCAGCTCGCCGTGCACCACCGCCATGGCGCGGAGAATAGCCTCGACCTGCATCCGAACAATCGCCGGATAAGACAGTAACAGGCGGCACCCGCGATGCCCCAGCATGGGGTTTACCTCGTGCAAGTCGTCGATCGCCGCGGTCAAAGCCGGCACGGTCATATCGAGGGCTGGGGCTATCTCGGCAATTGCCGCCCCGCGTGGGAGGAATTCATGCAAGGGAGGATCAAGCAAACGAACCGTCACGGGCAACCCCTCCATGTGCCGGAAGATGGTCTCGAAATCCTGCTGCTGGTGCGGCAGCAGTATCGCCAAAGCACTGGCACGCGCCGCATCGGAATCCGCCAAGATCATTTTGCGTACCACGTTGATCCGATCGGCTTGAAAGAACATGTGCTCGGTACGCGCCAGCCCGATCCCTTCGGCTTCGAACTGGTTGGCAACTTTCAGGTCGGTCTCGGTTTCGGCATTGGCACGCAGGCGCACGGTGCGATGCTGGTCAGCCCATGCCATAATGGTCGTGAAGTGTCCTCCCAGATCGGGAATGATGGTCGGGATTTCTCCGCGCATCAGCATCCCTTGGCTGCCATCGATGGTGACCAGCTCGCCCGCCTCCAAGACCGTCTTGCCGATGATGACCCGACCGCTCTCGGTATCGACTTGCAGGTTTTTCATGCCGCAAATGCAGGCGCGACCCATCCCGCGCGCGACGACCGCCGCGTGGGAGGTCATGCCGCCCCGTGCGGTAACAATGCCGCGTGCCGCGTGCATGCCGTGGATGTCCTCGGGGGAGGTCTCGGGGCGGAACAGAATGACCGCCTTGCCTTGTTGCTCCAGCATCTCGGCTTCGTCTGCCGAGGTCACAATGATCCCGCTTGCGGCTCCGGGCGATGCAGGAAGCCCCTCGCCGATCACGTCCAGCTGCACCGTCGGGTCGAGGATCGGGTGGAGCAATTGATCGAGCTGGGCCGGATCGATGGTGAGCAAGGCCTGCTCGACGGTGCAAATGCCCTCTTCAACCATCGCGACTGCAATCGCCACCGCAGCCCTTGATGTGCGCTTCCCCGACCGCGTTTGCAGCACGTACAATTTGCCGGATTGCACGGTGAACTCGATGTCCTGCATATCCTGGTAGTGCTGCTCGAGGGTCGTGCGCAAGTCCATCAGCTGGCGATACAAGGCAGGGTTGCGGGTTTCTAGCACCATCGCCGCTTCGTCCTCAGAGGCATTGTTGTCCTCTACCTGACGCAGCGACAGAAGGTGCGGCGTGCGAATGCCGGCAACAACGTCCTCACCCTGGGCGTTCTCGAGATATTCGCCATAGAAGATGTTCGCCCCCGTCGAGGGATCGCGCGTGAAGGCAACCCCGGTCGCCGAGTCATCGCCAAGGTTGCCAAACACCATCGCCTGCACATTCACCGCAGTGCCCCAGTCCTCGGGGAAGTCGTGCAGCCGACGGTAGGTCACCGCACGCGGCGCCTGCCAACTGTCAAAAACCGCCTTGATGGCAAGATCGAGCTGCGTCCAGACGTCGGCGGGGAAGGGGCTGCCCGTGGCATCCTGCACGATCGCCATGTAGGCCGCCAACACGCTGCGCAACGAGGCAGGGGTAAGTTCTTTGTCCTCAAGCACGCCCTGCTGGTCGCGCACGCGATCAAGCTGGTCTTCAAACAAATGATGGGGGATGCCCAAAACCACATTGCCAAACATCTGCACAAAACGGCGATGGCAGTCGAGCGCAAAACGCTCGTCGCCGCTCTGCTTTGCCAAAGCGGCGGTGGTTTGCTCGTTCAGGCCAAGGTTCAAGATGGTGTCCATCATGCCGGGCATCGAGACACGCGCCCCCGACCGAACCGACAACAGCAACGGCTTCTCGGTCGAGCCGAATGCCGCACCGGTTTCTTGCTCGATGGCACGAATCCCCTGCTTGAGAAGGTCAGGATATGATTCAGGGAATTGCTTGTGCAGACGGTAATACTCGGTGCACAGGTCGGTGGTCAGGGTGAACCCCGGGGGCACGGGCAACCCCATGCGTTTCATTTCGGCAAGGTTTGCTCCTTTGCCCCCCAGTAGATTGCGTTGGGACGCCGCCCCTTGATCAAAAAGAGATAGCC
>JAHZLG010000105.1 GCA_022599995.1 Alphaproteobacteria bacterium
CAGGATGATCGGCGAAGCCGTCGCCGGATCAATTCCATGGCGCGTCAAGACCAAGGGGAGCACTGTCCCGATACACCCGGCGATGATCATCGTGATCAAAAGGGCAACGGCGATAAGACCGCCAATCAGCGGGCTCTGAAACCAAAATCCCGCCACGCTGCCGGTGAGCAGAGCGAATGCCGTCCCATTCAGACTCCCAACAAGGGTTTCCTTAATGACCATGCGCCGCCGTTGCGACCGCGACAGATGCGACGTGGCAAGGGCACGGATAGAAACAGCCAGGCTCTGGGTGCCAGCATTGCCGCCCATCGAGGCAGCAATCGGCATCAGGACAGCCAAAGCCACCACCTCGCCGATTGCTTTTTCGAACACGCCGATTGTCGCAGCCGCCAAAAAAGCAGTGAGCAGATTGACAAAAAGCCAACTGAACCGCGATTTTGTCGTTGCCAACAGGTCGGCGTACAAGTCATCCGAGCCAACCCCTGAGATGTTCAGCAAGTCATCGGCCGCCGCCTCATAGGTCACCTCAAGGATGTCATCGAGGGTAAGCGTCCCCAGTAAGCGTCCGAAACCATCGACGACCGGGGCTTCGATTAATCCATATTTGCGAAATGTTTTTGCCACCTCTTCTTCGTCCTGTTCGGGGGAGAACGGACGCGGGGGTGTGCTAATGTCGCGGGCGAGAACCTTGCGCGGAGTCAACAACAGACGCGCCGTCGCCACCGAAGCAATCAACGAAAAATTGCCGTCGACCAGGTAGATGATCGAGAACTGCTCGGGAAATTCCCGATGCCGCAATCGCAGGTGGTCGATGATTTCGCCTACCGTCCAATTGTGTGGAATCGCGACCAATTCCCGCCGCATCAACCTGCCGGCGGTATTCTCTTGGAAGGCGAGGCCGGTGGTGACGAAATCTTTCGCCTCATCGGGGAGATGCGCGATGAGCTGTTGCTGGCTTGCCGTATCGAGGTCTTCGATAAGGTCAATAATGTCATCGCTGTCGAGGGTGCGCATGACCCCAGCCAGCGCGACCACATCGTGGAGCTCCAGCAATTCGTCGCGCAAGACGTCATCGAGGTAGGTGTAAACCTCTGGGTCGAGCCAAACGTTGGTCACCAATCGAACCCGCAGTGCCGGCACCAACGCCGATATTATCGACGCCACGTCCGCCGGGTGGAGCGGCACAATCATCCGCGTCAGATAGGCGACTATTTCAGTCGGCGAAAAGGCACCGTCCTTGGATGCTGATGCCCCTCGATTGTGCACACCAGCCTGTGAGGGTAACGCCGTAAGTAACTCTTTTATCTGAACAATACATGTTTCCGCCTGCTCGTGAGATAAAAGGTGCTTATCCACAATTCTTGACTCGCTTGTTCGATGATGCGTCTGTGATGACATAACACTGCCGAATACCCGATTACATTGTCGGTCACGTCGTCTGGCGAATACTGTCAACCACCGCAATAGCCGTAATGTCAATGACCGACCGCGCAGTCGCCGAGCTGGTCACAATGTGTACCGGACGACGCGCCCCCAGCAACATGGGACCAACAACATCTGCCCCATCGTGCTCAACCCCCAGCACTTTTAGCGCATTGTACGTAATGTTTGCCGAATCCAAATCCGGCATCACCAGCAAATTCGCCGCATCCTTCAAGGGAGAATCTGCTATCAATGCCCGGCGAATCTCAGGGCTGAGTGCCGCATCCGCATGCATCTCACCATCAGATTCAATGTCAGGGTAGCGCGCACGGAAGAGAGCCGCAGATTCACGCATCAACCGACATTTGGGCGAGTCCTTCGACCCGAAATTGGAATGCGACACAAAAGCCACCTTCGGGGTGATGCCGAAACATCCTATCTTCTCGGCAGCAAGCCCGACCATTCTCACGACATTTTCGGGCTCACGGTGTTCCCCTACGTGGGTATCGACCAAGAACAGCGTCCCTGTTTTCATCACCAACATGGTGAGTGCTGCCATCTCGACATCGTCTTCCGCGCCGATAATCTGATCGATATGGCGGAGGTGTCGATTGTACTGGCCCGAAGTCCCGCAGACCATCGCATCAGCGTCGCCGTGCAACAGCATCAGCGCGCAAAGCACCGTCGACCGTGTCTGCACCGCATAGCGTGCCGCAGCCGGAGAGACGCCCTGCCTGCCCGTCTTCGCATGGTACAAGGTCGCATAGTCAGCCATCTTGGGGTGATCAAACGGGTCTATCAATTCGACGTCCACATCAAGCCGCATGCGGAGACCATGCTTTTCAATTCGCCGGGCCACAAGCTCGCGCCTGCCGCAAAGAATGGGGGAGGCGATGCCCTCGTCGATCACCGTTTGCACTGCGCGCAGCACGCGCTCGTCCTCGCCCTCGGCATAGAGCACGCGCTTCTTCACTTGCCGTGCCTGATCGAACACAGGTTTCATCACCATGCCCGACCGATTCACAAATTGAGACAGCTGGAGACGGTAGGCATCCATGTCATCAATCGGACGCGTCGCCACCCCCGTCCGCATTGCCGCCTCGGCAACGGCCACGGGTAACTCAACGATCAGACGCGGGTCAAAGGGCTTGGGGATAAAATATTCCTTGCCAAAGGTCAGTGGGGTCGATTCCCCATAGGCCTTCACAATTTGCTCGGGGGCCTCACGCTCGCCTAGGGCGGCAATCGCTCGGGCACATGCGATTTTCATTTCCTCATTGATCGTTGTAGCCCCAACGTCGAGAGCCCCACGAAAAATGAACGGAAAACACAGGACGTTGTTCACCTGATTCGGATAATCCGATCGTCCCGTCGCCACCAGCGCATCGGGTCGGGCGGCGTGGGCATCCTCGGGCATAATTTCTGGCGTTGGGTTCGCCAAAGCCATAATGAGCGGATCGCGTGCCATGCCCATGATCCACTCGGCTTTCAAGGCATTGGCCCCCGAAACACCGAGAAAAATATCCGCATCGACCAATGCCTCAGCAATGGTCAAATTGCCTGTCGTCTGTTTGAACTTGTCCTTGTAGGGGTCGCTGTCTTCGTTGCGGCCTTCGAACAGTAACCC
>JAHZLG010000106.1 GCA_022599995.1 Alphaproteobacteria bacterium
GCATGCTTTGAGACGGCTCGGATCATCAAGCACCATGGTCATCACTTCTTTCACACTCTCGGATTCGGGGTCGATGGTGCCTGCTTTGAAATCAACGTCAACAGCGAATTGATATTCGGTAAGCGGCATACTTAAAACCATGAATCAAGAGGAAGGATGGGAACGAAGGAAGCAACCGAGGGAGGCGGTTGGTTAGGTGGTTGTTGAATCCATTCCATGACACTTAGCACGATAGTGTGCAAGCGTAGGGGAGGGATGTTGCAAAGGGCTGAATGAAAGGGGAGGGGAGGTGGAGGGAGCTGAATCACACAGCTTCACGAAACACGTGATGGTGTGATGCCCGGTAGAGGGCGGAATCGTCGGCGTCGGCACGCTGGGAGGTGGCAAACACATCCCCGACCATGATCATCGCGGTGCGAGTCAGCTTATGTTGTTTGACCAACGGCCGAATCGTGTCGATGGTGCCGTGCAGAAACAATTCGTCCTCCCAGCCGACCCGGTAGGCAACCACAACTGGTGTAGACGCAGGGCGGTGCTGGGCAAGGGCTCGCAAAACAACGGCCAGCTTCGTAATCGACAGGTGGAAGACAAGGGTGCCTGCCACAGCGGCAAGGGTTTCTAGCTCCTCCCCTTCGGGCATCTCCGAGCTGCGGGTTGCCGTGCGGGTGAGGGTGACCGTTTGCGCGACCCTCGGCAGGGTGAGCTCGGTTCGGAGGGCCGCCGCCGCCGCCGCGAAGGCAGGAACACCGGGGGTGACATTATAGGCAATGCCCAGCCCGTCGAGACGCCGACATTGCTCATTCGTTGCCCCATAGATCGAGGGGTCTCCCGAATGCAAGCGGACAACGCGCCGCCCGAGCCTGTAGTGGTGCACCATCGTCTCGATGATTTCGTCGAGGTGGAAGGCAGCGCTGTCAATTTGCTGGGCGTGGGTGTGGGGTTGCAACATCTCGAGCGGAACCAAAGAGCCTGCAAACAGAATGACGTCGGCACGCGCCAGCAAGTCGCGTCCGCGTACGGTTATCAAGTCGGGGGCACCGGGACCCGCCCCGACGAATTCAATCGGATGAAGAGTCATTGTCACGGGGCGGAACTGCTCCGCCGCGGGGTTGTGTGCTGCTGTCGGGGGCGTGAATCACCGGGGTGCCAATAACGGGACGCGGCCGGAATCGCGTGCGGCGGGGGATAAACCCCGGAGACGTTGCTCCTTGATTCTCAAATGATTGCTGCCCCTGCGGCATCGAGTCGGGCGTTTGAAACTTGCGAGGATTCCGCCGCCGGGTAAATTTCCCGATTGGTGCTTGTCCGTGCGGTTCTGTGGGCGCAAACGGGTCGCGGCGCAGAGGGGCATCCACAGGGGCATCGGTATTGGGTTGGGGTGCCGTTGGCTGGGTTGCAGCTGGTGGTGTTGCAACTGTTGGTGTTGCAACTGATTGCGTTGCAGGCTCGGTTGCAGTTGGCTGGGTTGCAGGCTTCGTCGCAACTGATTGCGATGCAACTGGCGGCGTTGCAGGCTTCGTCGCAACTGATTGCGATGCAACTGGCGGCGTTGCAGGCTTCGTTGCAGTTGGCTGGTTTGCAACTGTCGGTGTTGCAGGCTCGGTTACAACTGGTTGCGTTGCAGCTGGTGATGTTGCAGGCTCTGTTGCAACTGATTGCGTTGCAACTGATTGCGTCACGACTGCCGGTGCTGCTGAAGATCGCGGCGGATCGAAATCGCCACCCTCTTGTGCCGGGCGAGGGGATGAAGAGGTGGGAGCAACGACAGTACTGCGACTGCTCCCAGTGGTCAGAGCAGGTGCTCCTCTCGACTGATTCTGCAGTGGGCCGGCGGGCGACGATATGCGGGATGTTGCAGATGCCTCCCCCATTGTCATCGATTGCCCGCGTATCGGTTTCAATGCATGGCGTCGGGTTTGCCGGCTCGGCCGCGGGTCGTTGGTAAGATTACCAGCTCGGCTCTCAGTTGTGAGGGGGTCGCGGAGAGGATTGCCGTGTTGCAAACGACGCTCGGTGCGCGGGGCCCGTGGGGCAACGGAGACCTCGGCATCGTGATATTCGGATGAGGGTTCGTGCGCATCGGCTTGTGATGCTTGGTGCGTTTCGGGAGGCATCATCTCGCGCCTGTTGCGCGCCACGTGAGGCGACGCATCACGCGCATCATACCGCGCACCGCCGTCGAAACGACTCACGGTTTCTGTTGGCTGTTCCTCGGCATATCTCTCCCCCTTCATCGATTCATGGTGGCCATCCTTTTCAGGGGCATCAAGATCGCCTCGGGCAAGTCGATTGTAGTGCTCAGCGTGTTGCCGCAATGTTTCGATATACACGCGGTCAGAGCCGTTTTGGCTTTCCTCAGCGAGCTTCTCATAGCGTTCGGCGAGCTTGAACGGCAACCCCTTGAGACGGATGTTGCCGGGGCCGCTGGATTCGTAATTCTGCTTGCTGGGCGGCGTGACAGGCCTCTGTGTGACGCTACGGTTAAATCGTCGCCGCATATCTCAACTCGTTGTGGGAATATTGTAAGGAGTAGTGACAGCCAGGGCGGTGAGTATGGGCACCTGCGGCACCTACTCGAAGCATCGCCAGCATCGTCATGGTCTATGCAGATAACCCGATTTCGGCAGGCTGTCAAGGCAAGGAGGCGGCAGGGCAGGACGAAGAGTATAACACAGATTGGGCGTAGGCATCAAAGGCGGTCGGCGTATCGATGTCATGGATGATTCCGCGGTCTTGCGTCGGGAGAGAAACCACTGTCTCGTCTGCTGCCATCCACTGACGCAGCAGTGCCCCTGCGCCATTGTCTCGTGTAACAGCGGCGCAGACTTGCTCCCAGACCGACCTGCCGAACAGGACGGGGTGCCCTTGTTGTCCGCGGTGTTCTGCAGTGTGCCCATGAGCGCGTTGTTGTTCTGCAGTCGGGTTGCCGCTTGGATTTTCGGGGCACTCGGCGTAGGGGGTGTGAATCGGCACGACAACCTTAGCATGCTTGGGGTGATAGCGTTTGCGTGCTTGTTGAATGACGGTGCTCGGCAGGTCGGGCAGGTCGGCGGGGGTGACGAAGGCAGCCTCGAAGGAGTCGTTTAGCCCGGCCTTATGGAGCCCGGCACGAAGAGAAGACGACAATCCCTTACCCCACTGGGGGTTGGGTACACAAACAATGGTGCAGTCTTCATAGTCGCCCTTCTTGCCGAGGGCATTGTCTTCATAGTCGCCCTTCTTGCCGAGGGCATTGTCTTCATAGTCGCCCTTCTTGCCGAGGGCATCGTCTTGATAGCCGCCCTTCTTGCCGAGGGCATCGTCTAGATAGCCGCCCTCCTTGCCGAGGACATCGTCTTGATAGCCGCGTTCCTTACTGAGGGCTCGGGCAGCGTGGCGCACGGAGAGGGGGGTAACGGCCGCCTCGATGGCACGGGCGTGCTTTCCGACAACCAAAACAAAGGTGCACGGTTGTCTCGTGCCTGCAGCGATGACAAATCGAGCCATCGTTCGCGTGAGCAGGCACGTCCCATCGGGGAGGGGTTTGGTCAGTTTGCCGGGCAAGCGTGTCGCTCCCCCCGCAGCAAGGACGATGATCGCCGTATGGTCGAAAGATAGGCTGTACCCGGAGCTATCGAGCATTGTGCAAAAGAAGGGGAGGGTGGGATCGGGGCGAATCAGTCATGGTTGCTCGAAGCCCA
>JAHZLG010000107.1 GCA_022599995.1 Alphaproteobacteria bacterium
CTCACGCTCACACACACACCACCAACTCATACAAGACAACAACTGAAATAAAAAACAACTACTGAAACAAATCAGCAGCTCAAACGAAAACAAAAACTCAGTCAAACCAACCCGAAAGGACGGGTGACTGCCCCGCCGGTCATCCGAGGTGGCGTTGACAACCATGGGGTCGGCTCCCATAATCACGCGCAACGCAACATGACGCTTTTTCCTCTTGCTAACCAACCACAATCGACATGACCGAGCACACCGCACGCACGCAGCACTTCCTGAGCCCATCGCACGCACAAACCCCTCCACCCAGGGGCAAAGGAGAAGGAGGCACAAGGAGAAAGACCCTGCTGATCGCAGCAGCAATTGCGACTTCTGCCATCGCCTGCGCAGGGTGTGCCCTTGCCCAAGAGTTTCGCTACCCGTCGCCGACCCTGCCCAACGGCACAAAGATCAGCGGATTTGCCCCCGCCCAAAACTTCAGCCTGCTTAAAAACTACCATAGTTTTTCGAGCACGGTTCCCACGCAAACGGTGCCAACTCTCTCACTTGGCGACTCGTCGAACAGCGTGCTCGTGGATGCCAACCGCGTATCAACCTCTACGCTTGCGGATGACCCCACACCTCCCACAGTAGCCCGTGCCGAGTCAGCCCTGCAAGCAGGGGCGACACGCCAATCATTCGAGCAAAATGACCCCCGGCCTATTGTGAGCTTCGGCTTCAATTCGAGTGCCTTGCTCTTGGTTTCACTGCCGCTGGAAGTCGAATTCCACCCCATTCCCCAAATATCTGCATCGGTGTTGCTTGAGCAATCCCCCGAGGTGAAGTCTTCCTATTTCCCCATTACCTTCGAACGCAATCAAATTGGTGCGCGGGTGAATTGGTATTTTGCCGGGGTGCGCAAGAATAGCAAAACGGTGTGGGGTGTCGCCGCCCGCTTCGACCGCGAGACATTCGAAGGAAGCCTTGAACAGGAAGCTTCCACTGCGGAGATAGAAATTTTCAACCAGTTGCTGAGCCAAAATAACATCACAGAAGACGTGCCCACCACGGTGACCTACACAGGGAAGCGAGAGCGTGATAAATACGCATTGACCATCACGCGTCGGAAGACGGGCAAGCTCTTTTACAACAGATCTGATTTTGGATTGGCTGTAAAGGGGGCGAATACGATTACGCTCGTGACCGTTTTGCCCGGTGACATCACCTTCAGCAAGGACTTCGATCTGTTGCCGGACATTCTTCAACTGCCGTTTACAGCCACTAGCTCGTTTGGCATTGCTTTTTGAGTAAACTTTGAGTCAACCGAGCAGGCTTCTTGGGAGGGCTTCCTTGCCGGCAAGCACGAAAAAAACCAGCACACTCTTTCGTCGTTGGCGGGCATTTCGCGCCCATCGAAGGGCATGGTGGTCGCTTCTGCTGTTTCTGGCCCTATTCGGTGGTTCGATGCTCGCGGATGTGCTCGCTACTGACCGCCCCCTGCTTGTCCGACACCAGCAGCAGTTCTTCGTGCCATTCTTGGTGGATTACCCCGAAACTGCCTTTGGCGGCGACTTTCCTACGCCCGCCGACTACCAAGACCCCTTTGTTCAGCAGCTGATCGCCGATAATGGCTGGGCGATTTGGCCGCTCATCCCCTTTCATTTCGATACCCCCGACCGCGACCTCGACCATCCTGCCCCCTCGCCACCGACCAAGCGGCACTGGCTGGGCACCGATGACCAGTCGCGTGATGTGATGGCACGCCTGTTGCACGGGTTTCGGCTGTCAACGGTCTTCGGTTTGTTGTTGGCAATATTTACCTCCTTGATCGGCGTTGTCGTGGGATTGATGCAGGGGTATTTCGGCGGGCGCATCGACCTGATCGGGCAACGCCTGATCGAGTTGTGGGGGGCAATCCCGCAACTGTACGTCCTGTTGATAATTGCCAGCATCATCGTTCCGGGATTTTTCACCCTGCTGTTCATCCTTGTCCTGTTTGGCTGGACGGGCCTCGTCGGGGTCATTCGCGCGGAGACCCTGAAAGTGCGGCAGTATGACTATGTGAAGGCGGCCCGCGTGCTCGGGGCAAGCCATTGGCGGGTCATGCGGGTGCACGTGTTGCCAAATGCATTGGTGTCGACCCTGACCTTGATGCCGTTCATTCTGGCCGGCTCGCTGGTGGCGTTGACCAGTCTGGACTTCCTTGGGTTCGGGTTACCGCCCGGCTCGCCCTCGCTGGGGGAGGTGCTGAATCAGGGGTACCGCAATTTGCAGGCACCTTGGTTAGGCATTTCGAGCTTTGCCATCACCAGCGCGATTTTGATCCTTATGGTGTTTATCGGTGAGGGGGTACGCGACGCATTCGATCCTAATCTTGCCAAAGTGTCTGAGGCGTAGGGGGGACAATGACAACCGCCCGCACTCTTCTCTCGGCGGCATCCCCTGCCGGCCCCTCGGCGGCGTCCCCTGCCGGTCTCTCGGCGGCATCCCCTGCCGGCGAACCCCTGCTGAAGGTCGAGGATTTGACCATCGTCCTTGATGGGCGACCGCTTGTGCATCGTGTCTCGATGCACGTGCACCGCAGCGAAACAGTTGCTCTGGTCGGAGAAAGTGGCTCGGGGAAAACCATGTCGGCGCGCGCCGCGATCGGATTGGCTCCAGACCTTGCCGCCGTATCGGGGAAGATAAGTTTTGCCGGACGCGACATGTCCCATGCCGAGGAAAAAACCTGGCAAACAGTGCGGGGGAAAGACATTGGATATGTTCTTCAAGAACCGCTGTCAGCCCTTAACCCGTTGCACACGGTCGCCCGACAAATCGTCGAAGCTATCCAAATCCACGACCGTACGGTAACCAAACAGCAGGCACGCGCCCGCGTGGTCGACCTTTTTCACGAGGTCTCTTTGCCCGTCGATCGAATCGATGCGTACCCCCATCAATTATCTGGGGGACAACGCCAACGCGTCTTGGTGGCCATGGCGCTTGCCAACGCCCCCGAGCTGCTGATCGCCGACGAGCCAACAACCGCCCTCGATTTCGAGCTGCAACAGCAAGTCATTGCGTTGCTCGATCAGTTGCGGCGGTCGCGTCAGCTAGCCCTCATTCTGATCACGCACGATCTGCCGATGGTGCGGGTCATTGCCGACCGATTGTATGTGATGGAGCAGGGCAAGATTGTCGAACACGGGACGATGCACGAGGTGCTCTCGTCTCCGCAGTCACCCGTGACGCAAGCCCTGCTCGCCAGCGAACCGAAGGTGGCCGAGCGATCACCCCAACCCGCACCCCCTGCCCACAGTAGGGTGCTCAGGGTTGCGAATATGGGCGTGTCCTATCCCGTGCGGTCGCGGCTGTTTCGCCCGACGGTCATGCGCCATGTTTTGGGCAAGCGGAGCCTCTCGCCCAGCGCGGAGGGCGGACGCCCCTACCATCCCATCACTTTCGATCTCCACGCGGGGGAAATACTGGGGGTGATGGGGCAATCGGGCATCGGAAAATCTACGCTGGGGCTAGCATTGACGGGGCTGTTGCCGTTTACAGGAGACTTCTTGCTCCGCACGCCGTGGCACGCCGCAACCAGCAACGAAGGCACAGAGGGACACCCCGAAAGGGGCGCAGCAGGCGCAGGCAACGCAGGGGAGACGGCGTTCCTTCGTCTGCCTCTCGGGCGGCAATCCCAGCTTGTCGATGACAGCAACCACCCTTACCCGCCGCATGCCCGCGCCTACCCCGCCGATTGGCGCAAACAATGCCGGCGAGCAATCCAAATCGTTTTTCAAGACCCCTTCTCCGCCCTGTCGCCGCGTCTCTCGGTTGGCGACATTATCGGTGAAGGGCTTGATGTGCACCGCCTCGCCCGAGACGCCGCTCGACAAAACCGCATCGACCGCGCCTTGGAACAAGTCGGACTGCCGACAAGCTACGCCACACGTCACCCTCACGCCCTTTCGGGCGGCGAGCGGCAACGCATTGCCATCGCCCGCAGCTTGGCAGTCGACCCGCAAATCTTGATCCTTGATGAACCGACCGCCTCGTTGGATGCCACAGTGCAATGGCAGATCGTGAACCTGTTGCGCTCGTTGAGTCAGAACACCACAGGCGGACAGACCGCCATGGCGATGGTGTTTATCAGCCACGACTGGCGGCTGGTTGGCACTCTTGCCCATCGCCTGCTATACCTCACCGATGCGGGCATGACCTACTACGGCGCGTTCGATGCCAAGGAGCTGGGGGTCGACACCCGCGGCACGCAGTCAACGGCAGCCGGCGTCGCCGTTTCTCCCTGACAACGGGCGCTCTGTTGCCCATCACCCCGCGATAGTATTCTGCCTATGGATGCCTCCCAGCTTGCACAAAAAGTGATCGAGGGAAACCGCCGCGTGCTGGCAAAAATGATCACCGATTGCGAATCCACGAATCCCCTTCATGCCCGGCGAGGATGGGAGGTCATCGAGCAACTCATGGAATTGCCAATCGCCCAACAAAGGATTGATCGGGCCTACCGCATTGTCGTCGCGGGGAGTCCGGGGGCGGGCAAATCAACCCTGCTCGAAGCCATGTGCCTGCAATTGATTGCGGACGAAGAATGCACCCCGGCATTGTTGTTGGTCGACCCTGCTTCTCCCGCCAATCAAGGGGCTATTCTTGGCGACCAAACCCGCATGGGGGAATTGTCGCAGACCAAAGCCTTCATTCGTCCGTCGGCTAATCGCCCCGATCCGCTGTGCCTTGCCCCCCACGAGGCGGCGAGAGAGACCCCGCATCGCAATTTTTTTCAAGGCGGGCAGTCGTCGGGGCTCGCCCCCTCCGGCATGGCGAGCCAAATGTTGTGCGCCGCCGCCGGGTATCATCCGATTTTCACGGAAACGGTCGGGGTGGGGCAAGCGGAGACCCTCGTCGCCGAAATTGCCGATCTGTTGCTGGTCGTGATCCCCGCCGACGCCGGCGATGAGTTGCAAGGTATCAAAAAGGGCGTGATCGAACTGGCGGATGTCCTGTTTGTCAACAAGGCGGATGGAGACCTTCTTGCGGCAGCCCGGCGCACGGCAAATGAGTACCGGTCAGCCCGTCGCATGACCCATGGCATCCCTCACGGCAAGGACGAAGAGGCGGGAGACCATTTGGTGCTTTGCGGGTCGGCTATCGCAGGGAAGCACGTCGATAGCCTTTTGTCATTGATGACACGCCTGCTCGACCAATGGCGTGATGCGGGCACCCTTGCCGGTCGTCGGGCCGCCCAACGCGAGATGTGGGCTATTCGGACGTGGCATGCCGCGATGGGACGGGCACTCGAGCGCGATCAAGCTTATGTGCGCGCACGGGCGGGCTGCCTCGATGATAGCGGCTTCGTTGTTCCGTATAAGGCAGAGCAGGCGGTGGAAGCCTATCTGCGGGGACTGAGCACGGGTGATGGTGCGTCGCCGGGTTCAGCAGACGGCACGATCGGCTAGAACAGAGCTCGATCGGCTGGGAACAGAGCTCGATCGGCTAGGAACAGAGCTCGATCGGCTAGGAACAGAGCTCGATCGGCTGGGAACAGAGCACGATCGGCTAGGAGCAGAGCTCGATGGCGATGGCGGTCGCCTCGCCGCCGCCGATGCACAGGGCTGCCACGCCTCGCGTGCCTCCGGTGCGTTGCAGGGCACCGATCAAGGTCAGCATGATCCGAGCCCCCGATGCCCCAACCGGATGACCAAGGGCACACGCCCCCCCATGAATGTTCACGGCATCGTGCGGCAGTTGAAGGTCGCGCATCGCGGCCATTGTTACCACGGCGAAGGCCTCGTTGATCTCGAACAGATCGACATCTGCGACCTGCCACTGCACCCGCTCCAGCAGGGCAGAGATGGCGTGAATGGGCGCAGTCGTGAACCACGCCGGGGCATGGGCATAGGTGGCATGCCCGACAATGCGGGCAACCGGCGACGCCCCCAGCTTATCCAATCGCCGTTGCGTGGTCAGCACCAGCGATGCCGCCCCATCCGAAATCGAACTCGAATTTGCGGCGGTCACCGTGCCATCGGCAACAAACACTGGCTTGAGTCGAGGAATACGGTCAATCGACGCAGTGCGCGGTTGTTGATCGGTCGTAATGGTATGCTGCTCTCCCTTGCGCCCTGTCTTGGTGACTTCGACGATCTCGGCATCGAACCACCCGTTTTGTTGTGCCTTCTGGGCACGTTGCAAGGAGGTGATGGCAAAATCATCCTGTTCCTTGCGCGAGAACTGATAAGATCGTGCCGTGTCATCGGCGAAGTGCCCCATCAGTTTCCCTGAATCATAGGCGTCTTCGAGCCCATCACGGTACATATGATCGAGCAAGCTGGCGTGTCCAAGCCGTTGTCCTGTGCGCGATTTGGGCAGCAGGTGCGGGGTTTGTGACATGTTCTCCATGCCCCCGGCAACGACTGTGGTTGCCGATTCGGCTTTGAGGCTGTCGTAGGCATACATGACCGCCTTCATCCCCGACCCGCACATTTTGTTGATGGTGGTGCACTCGGTGTGATCGTCGAGCCCACCATAACGGGCGGCTTGACGCGCAGGGGCTTGTCCCTGTCCTGCGGCGAGCACGGTCCCTTTGATTACCGCATCGACCGCTGCAGGGCTAGTTTTGGCACGTCGCAGGGCTTCTCGTACGGTGACAGCCGCCAATTCCGGTGCAGGTACATCGGCGAGATCGCCCATAAAACCGCCGATGGGGGTACGGGCACCGCCAAGAATGACAACGTCATCGGCACTTGTTGCGAGGGGCATGGTGGGCGTCCTTGTGGTTTTGGGGGAGCCATGAAGTCATGGCTGAAGACTGTGCCTTATCCGACGGGGCACATTGCGTTTGCGTGCCTCTTGCCGCGCCGCAGAGAACGTCTTGCCGGTGTCAAAGTCGTATCAGAGGAAATGGTTTGTCGTGGCATTGCGTTGTTGTTGGCAACGCTTGGGGCAAGCCTGGTTGGCTTCACTGTCCTAGCGGGGGTGGCATTGCGTTGTTGTTGGCAACGCTTCGGGGCAAGCCTCGTTGGCTTTGCTGTCCTAGCGGGGGTGGCATTGCGTTGTTGTTGGCAACGCTTGGGGCAAGCCTGGTTGGCTTTGCTGTCCTAGCGGGGGTGGCAAGCGCCGCCGCCTCCAGTGACATTGGCAGTCTTACTCAGCACCAAGATAAGCACGGATAACGTTTTGATCATTGCGCACCTCATCGCTTGTCCCGTCGGCAATCAGCCGTCCGTGGTCAAGGACAGTGATGCGATCCGAAATATCCATCACCACCCCCATGTCGTGCTCGATCAGCACGGTGGTAAACCCATAGACAGCGCGTGCCTCAAGAATGTACCGACACATGTCTTGTTTTTCCTCGAGATTCATCCCCGCCATGGGCTCATCCAGCAACAGGATTTTCGGCTCAGATGCCAATGCTCGGGCAAGCTCGATCCGCTTTTGAATACCATAAGGGAGACTGCCAACCGGCGCATGCCGATAAGATTGTATTTCAAGAAAATCTATGATTGCCTCGGCTTTTTGGCGATGGTGGAATTCTTCCGCACGCGCCCCGCGGGTGTACAGGGCGGCCGCAAAAAACCCAGTCTTCATCATGTAATTGCGTCCAGCCATGATGTTTTGGAGGGCAGTCATGCCGGGGAACAGGGCAAGATTCTGAAATGTCCGGGCGATTCCCAAGTGGGCAGACTGATTCGCCCGCATTTGACGATACGACTTGCCCGCATAGATAAGCTGCCCTTTGGTGGGCTGATAAAACCCATTGAGGCAGTTAAGCATCGAGGTTTTGCCGGCCCCATTAGGGCCAATGATCGCGTGGACGGAATTTTTCATCACCTGGAAGCTCACGTCGACAAGGGCTTGCACCGCGCCGAATTGCAACGAGACAGTGTCGGCGGCAAGGATCGTGTCGCCAAAGTGTTCGACCATTGCGGCCAGGACCGCACCACCCGGGGACTGGAGCTCACGAACGACCAAATCGGCGTCAATGACAACCGCTCCACGGCGAGCAAAC
>JAHZLG010000108.1 GCA_022599995.1 Alphaproteobacteria bacterium
ATCTCTTGTTATAATGCCCCTTTTGTCAATCCGATTTACAAACAGGCATTTTGTTTGCTTTCTGCACTTTTTGCGATGCTAATGAATGCAACCGTAATGTCAACCAGCAAATCAAATTAATACGGTTTTGTTTGTCAGCTAGGGCGGAAACATCGGGTCTTGGTATGGATCTGCGCGGGAGGGCCTTCTTTGTGGTGATAGAATCGTTGTTCGGATTGCTTGATATGCCTCTTAATAATTCCCTTTTGCGACTAGGCCTTCCTTGAATCTTTGCTTTCATGCGCTCTTTCCGCCCAGCATTGCATTCAGGGCTTCTTTGCTTGAGGCTTGCGTATGGTGCGTTGTCGACGCGTCTGGATCAGGTTGTACGACACCGGGAAGGCTTCGGTCGGCCTCATCACCATCGAATCGACAGCCAAAGTAATGGTATGAAGCATCGAAATATGGCGTGTGGTTCGTTGCGTTTCTCGTCTGTGCCCCCGGCGTGCAGTCCGTGCTGACTAAAGCCTGGTTGGTCGGATAGCTGGAGCTTTGCCCTGCTCAGTGCCTGCCTCGTTGCCGCTAATAGTGCGGAAAATACGCAGGTCGAGTAGCCCTAGAACAACGACATCGTCCACGGCACAAACACCATCGACCGATCCAATGACCCTGTTGGGCACGCAGGTCAGCAGAATTCCTTGCCGATACCCCTTTACAGTCATCAACGATACCCAGAGCCGCATTCGATGATATGTTCTGCCTCTTCTTGGATTCATCGAAGGTAAGCCGTGATTCCATTCCCAATTTCATTGTTGGTTCTGATCGTGAGGTATTCACGGGGCGTTATTTGGTATCGGCGGGTCAGCATGCGACTGCGACGGCTTTGGATGATCTGAACAGCGGTCGGATTCCGGGGCACATTATTGTTCGGTCGGATTTTCTGGCGTCTCCTGTAGATTTCGCGGATTTCTTTGATCCAGTTCGTCGGGATTCATCGGGCGTTGCGTTGCCTTTGCGTACTCCTCGTGATTACCAGCGTGAGTGCATCAAGCGCGTCGTTGAGCATTTTGCGGAGCATAATTGGGCACAGGTTGTGATGGCATGTGGCACCGGCAAGACCTTCACGGCGTTGCGTTTATGCGAGCGGTATCTTGCACCCGACCACGGTGACCGTGATACACACGGGCAAGGTGGTGGCGATCAGGGGGCATCGGGTGGCGGTGTTGTGTTGTATTTGTTGCCTTCGTTGGCATTGGTGACCCAGACCTTGAGCGAGTTCTGTTATAACTATGACAGTGCCAATTTTGCGTATCGGTTTTTCGTGGTGTGTTCCGACAGCACGGCGGGGCGGAGGCGGGGTTCTGACACCGATGCCGGTTCTGACATTTCGCCTGCTGAGTTTAGTTTCACGGTGACGACGTCCGGGGAGAGGCTCAGCCGCCAGTTATTTCATCGGCGCAGTGACGAGACGGGGACGAAGCCGGTCATCGATGTTGTCTTTTCCACGTATCATTCGTTGACCAATTGCATCACTGATGCCCAACAGAAACACTCAATCCCGACTTTTGACTTGGTCGTTTGCGACGAGGCACATCGGACGGCGGGGGTACAATCGACGAAGTCGCGCAAGAAGGCCAAGGAGGCCGGGCAACTTGCGGACGAGGCGATTTCCTCCTTTCATGCGGTGCATCATGATCATCTTCTCCGCACGAAGAAGCGGCTTTATATGACTGCCATCCCGCGCATTGGCACGGCCGAGGTACGCTCGGTGGCGAAGGACAACGAGATTCCCCTTTATGACATGGCGGACGAAGCCCTTTTCGGCAAGAAGGTCTTCACCTTTGGTTTTCGCAGTGCGGTCGATGCGGGTTATCTTTCCGAGTATCGGATTGTGGTGTTGAAGGTTGACGACACCTACATCGAGAAGAACCTTGTCGATGAGCTAGAGCAGGTCAATGCGAATGGCATCGAGACGGGTGATTTGACCGAGCGGATCACCCTCGAGGACGCAAGCAAATTGATTGGCATTTACAAGGCGTTGCGTGATCAGGGCGAGCACTTTGGCATTCAGCATCGGCGGTCGATCCTGTACACCAACCGCATTAGCAAGTCTAAATTGCTCACTGCCGCCTTCCCTGCGTTGGTAAAGGCATACCAGGCGCGTCGCGAGCAGGGGGAACACGCCCTCTATGCCAAGAGTGACGTTCTAAGACCCACTCGATCGAAATGGAGCACATCGATGGCAGCATGTCGTCGGTTAAGCGTGATGCTGCCCTTGAGCGGTTGCGTGAGAACGATGATCCGTTGCGCGGATACATTCTCAGCAACGTGCACTGTCTTTCGGAGGGCGTTGATGTTCCTGCCTTAGACTCGATCATTTTCACCCAGCAGAAGGAGTCCATCGTTGACATTGTGCAGGCAGTAGGCAGGGTGATGCGCCGGGCTGAGGGCAAGCGGTTTGGTTATGTCATCTTGCCTATTGTGTTGCCACCGGGGGCCGATGCAGAGGCATTCTACGATCAAACTGAGAG
>JAHZLG010000109.1 GCA_022599995.1 Alphaproteobacteria bacterium
AAAGTGCTTGGAATCGCTTCGTAGTCCAGCCCGAATACCATCCGAAATTGCTGGTTGCCATCCCCTTCACCCCCGTCCCGGGGACAAGGCTGGGCGTTCACCCGTCGATTGCTCCCGAGCACCGGGCTCGCCTTCGCCAGACCATAGTCGCAACCCTAAGGCAAGAAGTGCAGGACTCGGAGCTGTCATCTTTTCACATCCTCTTTATGTCGCCAGAAGAGCATCAAGACCTTTCCCCAAACAAGGCTGAGCCAAATGAGCTTGGGGAGGACGATAGGCAGGGGGATGACGTCAAGAAGGGGAATCAGGATGATACGGAGAAAGATGACGCTATTTCGCTTGCCTATCGGCGCGCCATGCAATATCACTGGCGGAATCGCGGCTATCAAACGTGGGAAGATTTTCTCGACAGCTTGACCTCGCGCCGCCGGAAAACCCTTCGCAAGGAGCGCACTGCCATCGCCAATATGGGTTACCGCTTTCGGTGTATCGAAGGGAAAGACGCAACCAAAGAAGAGGTGCAATTCTTTCATCAGCTCTACACGGTGCCCTATCGCCAAAGAGGCATGGAGCCTTATCTCAGCCACGCGACCTTCGAACAATTGTTCGAGACCATGGGGCAACAGGTGCTTATTATCGCCGCCTATCACGATGACTTCCCCACGCAGACCAAGACAGGACAGTGCTTGCCAGTAGCGATGGCATTAAATTTTGTCTCGGCGACCACTGTTTATGGCAGACACTGGGGGGCGATTCATAATCTCGGGTTTCTCCACTTCGAGACCTGTTATTATCAAGCCATTGACTTTGCGATCGCAACCAAGCGTGACTCGGTTCAGGCCGGCGTGCAAGGCGAGCACAAATTGTTGCGCGGCTATGAACCCGTTGCCACCCACAGTGCCCATTTCCTCGATCACCCTGCCTTGCATGTCGCGGTGACCGGTGCCTTCCAAGAGGAGGCTAGCGATATGCAAGCAGCCGCGACCCTCCTTGAACAAGCCCTTCCCTATTCCCAAGCAGCCGCCAGCGATAAAAAAGACGATCGCGCAGTCGATCAAACGGACAGTGCCGACGAAGACCCTGTCTCATGGCGTCCCTCGGCAGATTCTCGCACCGCTTGCTGACCGGTTAGCTCTTTCTCTCCTCCAACGCCTTCAACTCCTCCAACTCCCCCCCTGTGCCGATGACGAAACAAGACTCTCACCCCGAAACCGATAGCAAGCATCCTGCAGCCGATCCCGCTGTGCTTGAAGATACTGCCAATTCTGCCAAGGAGGACAATGCATCGCGCATTTTGCTCGTCATGGGATTGCCGGGCGCGGGCAAAACAACATTGTCACGGCAGCTTGCCCCCATGCTCAATGCGGTGCATCTCAATGCTGATGATGTCCGTCGCGAGATAAACCGTGACCTCGGCTTCTCACGCGATGACCGGATCGAACACGCCCGGCGAATGCGGTGGTTGTGCGATCAGGTCACCAGCACCGGAGGCTACGCCATTGCCGACTTCGTCTGCCCTACCCCGGAAACCCGTGCGGCATTTGGTCCGTGCCGCCTCATCTTTGTCGATCGCATTCGCGAAGGCCGATTTGCCGACACAAATGCGATGTTTGTCGCCCCTTCGGAGCACTCGGTCGATTTCAGGGTCACCGAGCATGGCTCCGCCTTGCATTGGGCGAACCGCATCATGGGGCAGTTGATGCCTCGCTTCGACTGGAAAAAACCCACCGCCCTGTTCCTAGGACGCTACCAGCCCTTTCACGAAGGACACCTGAAACTGATGAAAGCCGGGCTGGAACGGGTGGGACAAATCTGCGTGGCAGTGCGCTCGACCCACGGCATTGACGACAAAAACCCCTTTCCATTTGAAGAGGTGCGGGCGCGGATAGAAGCCAGTTTGCACCCCTACCGTGAAAAATATGTTATAATCTCAATCCCGAATATCACGGATGTATTTTATGGCAGGGATGTCGGTTACAATGTCGAACGCATTGATCTTGATGAGGCAACCCACGCCATTTCGGCCACCGGAATTCGCCGTGAACTTGCAGGATAGCCTCCGCTGGTGCACCTCCTCGTGCGGAAGTTGAAGCGGTCGGAGTGGTCAGGGCGGGTGATGGCACCCGATTCCTCGATGGTGGTATCTCACTGGCGGGTGGCGGTAGACGATGCTCGGCACACTGATAGCACTTCGTCGCCGCACCGATGATGGCCTCTCTGCCAGCCCTGTTGTCCTGCTTGTCCTGCTTGTCCTGCTTGTCCTGCTTGTCCTGCTTGTCCTGCTTGTCCTGCTTGTCCTGCTTGTCCCACTTATCCCACTTGCCCCACTTGTCCGGCCTGTTTCTGCGGAAACGGAATGCCGCGACCCCCTCCCTGTGCAGAGCTTTTTTGCTCCATCACTTCGTCTCTTTTTCACTCGATGGATCCGGTAGCCCGTCTTATGTTGTCTGAATTTTCTGCTGTCTTCGTGCTTATTGCGCGTTCGTTGTTTGCCGTCGTTGTTGTGATGCTTTCGGGAATCGGCAGCCT
>JAHZLG010000110.1 GCA_022599995.1 Alphaproteobacteria bacterium
GATATTCTGGGGTTGCAGCACATGGAGCTGGCATATTCGGGGGGTTATCGGTTGACGGTTGGCATTGAGGAGGCGTCGAGCCTGGACTTTGACGAGCAGTGGGTTGCGACTGATGATACGAACGATGATGGTTTAGACGAGTACCATTTCGGGGACTATGTTTTGGACATCGTATATGCTTCGTGATTGGGCTTGCTGTATGTCTTGTTTGCGGTGCTAAGGCAGCCCTCATCGCGCAAATAACCCACGAGGGAGCGTGTCTTAACTCCGTCTGGGACAGGGTAGACTAGGGTTAGGGCTCATTAATCACTTGCTGCTCGGACAAGCCAGAACGTGACAATCATCGTGATGGCGACCGTTCCAATGGAAGATGCTTGCGCATCTGTCGTATCTTGTTGCTACTCTTCGCGCATCTTTCAGACGCCCAAACAATCTCTCGATCCTATTACGATGGCGATAGGTTCCTTTATCGTATGGTCGTTGCACCCTGTGTGTCGAACGGCAACGGACGTAAGGGGAATAGAGAGCCTAAGTCAATCCCACAAACGCCCCTGCACAACCCGGCAACGTCCCCAGAAACAGACGCCCGGTCAGGGGCGATCGTGCCGCTCAACGGCAAGGCAATGTGGATGCCCGCTGGCAAGATAAGAGCACGCTCGGATAAGCCAACCACCCCGCCAAACGAGGATTAGCGGCTAGCAACTCGGCAACGGCAGGCGTGCCATACACACGCTGCCCAATCTGATCGATGCGATCGCCATCGCGGGTGATGTAGGTACCGGCCATCTTAGTTGTACTGCCTTCGGTTGATGGTGAAGGTGATCTTCTTAGGCACGCCCGCAGGCAAGAATATCGCCTGCTTCTTAGTGAGGGGCACAATGACCCAACGCCCCATATCGTTGCCATTGCCGGCAACCAAGCGCAGGGGTGTAGCCCGCATATCACCTAGCAGGTTAAGGCCTACGCGAAATGTCGGGAATACCACCCCCGCCAACGAGATACTCGTCGGGATGCGCCCAGTGCAGTGCTGCTCAACGGCAGCACCAATACGTTGTTGTTTCGACCATCGCCACGAGTCTGGCCGCTGTAGCTGGTGATAGGTTGCGTGCCACACGCCAAAACGATACCGGGCCAAGGCGAGCATCGTTAGTCCAAGAACGTTGGTGGGATGCGTTGTGGCATGTCCTCAGAGCAAGTGATGCGCCATGGCAACAAGGTTACGGCTCACGTTGCGGTGTCTCAGTATGCAGCGAGGCAACAAGGAGGTGTGGCAACCAAAAGCGGAGGAAGTCGCGCCCCAGCGAGCCAAACCCGCGTGCAAGAACGCTTCGAGGATCGGCTGTCCTTCGGTGGTGGAGACGATCTCGTTGTTATCAAGTTTGAGGGACAGGGTATCTCGCGGAAAACACAATCCCGCTGCAGGACGTTGTGGGTTACGAGCTGTGCTCCTTGGGGTTGGGGGAGGGGAACCTCAGGTGGGACACATAAGACTTGTATTCCTTCCCATTGAGTGCAGAGGGGCACAGGCTAAAACAATCAGACAGGCAAAAAGGATAACCACCGAGGCAAGATTCAGCGGTGAAAGATGAATCAAACAAAATCGACAAGTTATAGTGGCAATCTTGGGCGTTTCGTTGTATGTTTCCAGTGGGGATTTTTGGGTTTTGTTTCTTCGCCTCGGTAATAGACTACAATCAATGATACTGTTATGAGAATGACACCTTCTTACTCAGCTCCATCAACGCTATCAACGCACAGGCGCACTATGCCCACGCGTGCACAGGACCGGTTGCTCGGGCAGTTAGGGCTTTTTGTCTTGCTCAGTGCCTGCTCCACTGCTGCTAATAGTGCGGCAAATTCGCAGGGTGATTCGCCCGGGAACAACGATGTTGTCCACAGCACAAACACCATCAACCGCTCCGATGACCTTGTCGGAAGCACGGCTGAGCTTAACGACTTGCTCGGCAAAGAGGTGAATGGCGAAAGCGTGACGACCACAACCGAGGGCGTGGCAGTCGTCAGGCAAGACGACAACCGATACTACATCGACACCAGCAAGCTTGCGGCAGGCGAACACCGTGTCGTGCTCGTCGAGAGCACGGCAAGTGGCGGCACGATAACCCACTACATCGACCTTGTCATTGACCCTGCCCCCCGGTGGGCGACCCCCGAGACCGCCTGGACGATCACCCGAGGAGCAGACTTTGCCATCGTCCTGCCCGATGCCAATGACAATGGCACCGTTGCGTACGAGGTCGTTGACCTCCCCGAGGGTTGGTCATTTGATAACGACACCCGTGCCTTGAGTGGGGTGTACGAAGGGGGTGCCTCGACCTTGTCAGTGGCTTATGTCGCGGATGATGGCTACTCGAAGGTTGTGCGCGTCATAGACCTTGAAATCGCCCCCGCTCCCCCCCCTCCTGTTGAGCCACCTGCCCCTCCCGCTCCCCCCGAGATCGGTATTGATGCCAAGGCAGGCGAACATTGGGAAGTCGTCTATGCCTTTGACGATGACGTGGAAGTGCGGTTGCGCGATAAGATCATCTCTCCCCTCCAGCTGGTGGATGCCAGCGGGGAAGTCGTTTACGACAAAGGAGGCGTCTATGACCCCGAGCAAAACGCCATTGTGTGGCGCATCGGGTTTGCTGATGATGCCTCGTATAATGTGCAGGTTGCCCCGGACAATGGTATCTATGACACACTGCCGGGTGAGCTAAGCCATTCTCGGGTGCCGGACGAGGCTGTGCTTGGGGCAGTGGGGAGCTCGGTAATGGGGCATTTGACCGATGAGGACGAGGTCGACAGCTATGTTGCCTACCTTGAGGC
>JAHZLG010000111.1 GCA_022599995.1 Alphaproteobacteria bacterium
CATCGTCGGGCAGCTCGAACACCTGATTGGGATAGATCAGGTCGGGATTGGAGATTTGCCCGGGGTTGGCGCGCATGATGGCAAGGAAGCGGTGCCCTTTGCCCAATTCGTTCACCGCAATGCGCCAAAGCGTATCGCCCTTTTGCACACGGATGATGCGCTTGCCGTTTTTGTCGATTTCGATACGACTCAGCGATGACCCGGCGGGATCGAATTGCAGCAACCGCCGCAGGACAACCGCGCCATTCACCTGCATGTCGACGCGCACGGTGTACGTATCGGTGGGCGATAGGGCTAGTTGCGAGCCGAATTCCCATGCGACGGGTGATGCGCCTTGTCCTTGAATGGTCGTGCCGCCGACGATGCTGTTATCGATATAGACCAGCAGGGTCGCTTCTTCGGCTTGCACGGTGCCCGATGCTTTGAACCCGCTGACGGCATGCAGCTCGAGGGTGTCGACCGTGAAGTGTGGGCCGACGGGGGCACGGCTATCAGGAGGCAATGCGCGTTGCAACAGCCGCGCCGCGCGATCGGGGTCGCTGGGCAGGAGGGCAATGTAGGGCTTGGGCGGGCTATCACCATCGCTCAGGGTCACGGGCTCGGCAGGGATGAGGATCAGAATGTCGTCCGCCGAGACGTACCTTTTGTCATCGATCTCGGTGATGAAGTCTAAATAGTGCTCTCCGGGGGACAAGGAGGTTTTGCCGATAAACACCCACTCACCATTGTCATCAGCGGTGGTTTTGCCGATTTCCTTCTCGTCCAAGAGCATCGCGATGCTGGCCCCAGCGGTGCTCTTTCCGGCCACCAGCATATCGCCGCTCACCGAGATGCGGACAATATCCGCCTGAGTCGGCGAATCAACTGCAGTCGCAGGCACACTGCTTTGGGCACTGTCATCGACGGTGCTGGGGGGTGTTTGCGTCGGCGCAGGCAATGAAGTTGTCTCATTGATCACCACCGGCCCATCGTTTTGGTTCAGGGCATAACTCAGTGCCAAACCAGCGATAATAAGCACCAAGGCAACAACCACGAGGGCAATCAGCGGGCGATTGGCGCGGTTGTTTCTGTCGGAGATAAAAAGTTTTCTTAGCATTGCCTGGGGCGCTTACACGAAGAGAGTCGGAAAGGAGGGGAAGGAGAGAAAGGATGGTACGTCAATTTAGTCCATTGTTGTACTGCTCCGAATTTTACAAACAACATCGAATCGTGTCAACGAACAGGAAGGCAAGGAGGATAGTGCCCCGCAACCGTTTTCGAGTTGCGGCTTCTCTTTTGAAAGGCCCCTCGATATGTGCCCGTGCCGTCATTTTTCTTTGCTTGGGGTTTCATCAGGATTTCATCGCCTCACCCTACCGTGCCCAACCCCGCCAAGTGCCCAGCCCCGCCAAGTGCCCAGCCCCGCATCGAGTCCAACCTCGCCTTGTGTCCAACCCCGCCAAGTGCCCACGACCAAACACGCACGGTTAGCCGTCAATATGGGTCAATACAGGCAGCGACGTGTCCTGACTCAGCCGTTACTTTTGTGATATTTTTTTCATCATGAGGTTTTCGCGATCTTGCAGGTGGTATTTTCGCTTGGACTACATAGATAGCACTATGTAACCGGGGTATTTCCCGGCAGTGTGTGTGTCTTGCTTGGCCTTGCTGTGGTTTTCTTCTCGAGGGTTGTCCTGCGCTTCCCCGACGAAGAGGCTTCGTCGTTGCCACGTTACCACGCCCGCCGCGCCCGTCCCGCCTTTTTCCCCCTGCATCTATTTTCAGGAAAAGCCCATGATTGAACTTCAAGATATTACCTGGCGGGTGGATGCTCCCCACGCCAGTGCCGAGAGCCGGGGGCTGACAATCCTGGACAATGTCTCCATGACTCTGCCCGAGGCATCGACCATGGCAGTGGTCGGGCCATCGGGATCAGGGAAGACGTCGCTGATGATGATGATTGGCGGACTCGAGCAACCCAGTGCCGGCAGCATCGTGATTAACGGACAGACCATTACGGCCCTGTCAGAGGACGCCCGGGCGGACTTCCGCCGGCACCATATCGGCATCGTGTTCCAGGCCTTTCACCTTGCCCCGGCGATGAGTGCCCTCGAGAATGTGATGCTTCCCTTGCTGCTTTCCCACGCCCCCAATGCCGAGAAGGTCGCCACCCAGCGGCTTGAGCAGGTGGGGTTGGGGCATCGCCTCCGTCATTTTCCCTCGCAGCTGTCGGGGGGCGAAAAGCAGCGCTGTGCCCTCGCAAGGGCAACGGTCATGTCCCCTGCAGTGGTGCTTGCCGATGAGCCGACGGGCAACCTCGATGACGAAAATTCAACCTTGATTACCGATCTGCTGTTTTCGCTCGCCCGCGAGGAGGGGTCATCGGTGCTGCTGGTCACCCACGATGCCAGCCTTGCCGCCAATTGCGATGCCATCGTGACCATGCGCGACGGACGACTAACCCAGCACGCAGAAGCGGCATCAGCCGGCCCATCAGCCCCGACAGCCTCTATGCCAACCTCTATGTCAACCTCTATGTCAGCCCCGATGCCTGTGCCCAGCGACGGTGCCGCGTCCCACCTTGAGGGACGCATCCAATGAAGCCAAATTTGCGTCAGAATTTCTCGGTGGCGTGGTTACTCGCCAAACGAGAGGTGCAGCAAGGATTGCGCGGGTTTCGCGTCTTTTTGCTCTGCATTGCCATCGGAACGGGGGCGATTGCCACAATCTACAGTGCGATCGAAGGATTGACGACGACCCTGCGCGACAGTGCCCAACCCATCCTCGGCGGCGACATCGAGGTGGAATTTACCCATGTGCCCGCCCCGGATGCGATGCTATCCTTTTTTGCCCGCCAAGCCGACCAGCAAAGCACCATCGTCACCGCAAGAAGCATTGTGCGAACCGGACGCCCAGAGGCAACGCCCCTGCCCGCGGGGGTGACAAACCAGCTCTTGGTCGAACTGAAGGTGGTGGATTCGCTCTACCCGCTTTATGGCACGCTGAAAACCAAAGCCGCCCCTGCGGCGCGGGCCACGGTTGCCCCGCCCCCGTCGGGCAATCAGGCTTATGTGCACCCCTCCCTTCTGCGCCGACTTGGCGTGCAGGTGGGCGATTCGCTCGATCTTGGCGCGACCACGGTGACGATTGCCGGCCTGATCGATCAAGAGCCCGACCTGCTGTCTGCCGGTGGGGTGCTCATAGGGCCGCGGGTGATGGTGTCCTTTGATGCCTTGGCGGAATCCCAACTGCTCCAACCCGGCAGTCTTTTGTACTATGCCTATCGGTTGAAAATCGCTGATAACGACAAGCTGGGCGAGACACTGGGGGCACTCAACACAGAATTTGGCGATCCCTATTGGCAAACCCGCGATGTGTCCGACGCCGCCCCGTCGACGCGCAGCGTGCTCGAGCAATTGCGCGTGTTCATGACGACGACCGCGATCGTCGCCCTCTTTATCGGGGGCATCGGCGCAGGGAATGCCATCCGGGCGTGGGTGGAGCAGAAGACGCCTGTCATCGCCCTGTGGCGCAGCTTGGGCGCATCCGGCCGCATCATCGGCATGGCGATGTTCCTGCTCATTGCGTTGATGGCAGTGATCGGCATTGCTCTCGGGATCGGGGTCAGTATTTTGGCGTCACTGTTCGTCTTGCCCTCGATTTCGGTGTTTATCCCTCTTGCCCCCCAAGCCGGCATTTATAGCCAATCCTTGCTGGTCGCCGCGATGGCCGGAGCGTTGATCGCCCTGATTTTCTCCCTTCCCCCGGTGTTCCGGGCGCGACGGATTTCCCCTGCGGTTCTCCTGCAGGGAGGGCGCGCAGTGGCCGGGGCATTGTCCGTGCGTGAGATGCTGGTGATGCTCGTCCCCATCGTGGCGTTGATTGGCTTGGCGATTTTCTCGGTCGAGTCGCGCGTCCTCGCGGGGTACATCATGACCGGCATTATCAGCAGTGTGCTGGTGCTGTGGGTCTTCGTGCGGCTGATGATGGCCGCCTATCGGCGCATGCCAATCCCCAGCACAGCCGGCTGGCGAATCAGTCGAGCATGGCTGACGCACCCCGGCAACCGAAGCACCGAGGTCTTTATCTCGTTAGGGCTGGGACTCACCATCATTGCCTTTATCGGGCTTCTTGAGAGCAACCTGCGGCAGTCGATCACGCAAGATCAAGACCAAGCCGTGCCCACGCTGTTTTTCACCGATATTCAACCGCAGCAATTTGAATCATTCGCCACCCTGATCGAGCGCAATGACGGCTTCGAAAGGATGGATTCCGCGCCAATGTTGCGCGGGCGCATCACCCACTTGAACGGAGTACCCGCATCCACCTTGCGCGCCGCGCGCGAGGAGGAAGGCGATGACAACGGCGATGGGGGCTGGGTGCTCGAAGGCGACCGAGGCATCACGTGGTCGCGCACCGCCCCAAACGATGGCGTTAACATCGTGGCAGGTGAGTGGTGGAGCGAAACCTATCAAGACGACCAGCTTTTGGTGTCTTTCGATGCCGATGCGGCCGCGGCTTTTGGCATCGGACTCGGCGACACGCTGACCTTCAACCTGCTCGGCCGATCGCTCACCGCGACAATCGCGAACCTGCGCGAGATCAACTGGCGCACCTTTGCCATGAATTTTGTGATGGTGTTCTCGCCCGGTATTTTGGAACGTGCCCCACAGACTCGCTTGGCAACGGTGTACTTGGATGATGATGCCGACTTGGTTGTGCTCGAAGCCGCGGTGATTAATCAATTTCCTAATATTACGCCGATCCGCGTGCGCGACGTGCTAGAGCGCATCCGTGCCCTGATCGGGGGGTTCGCGGTCGCTATCCGCGTCATTGGCTTGATCGCCATCTTTGCCGGGATGGTGGTGCTGTCGAGCGTCATTGCCAGCGAGAATCGCCAACGCAGCCTGGATGCGACCATTCTGAAGGTGCTCGGCGCCCGCCGCACCATGCTGATTCGCGTGTTCATGGCTGAATTCTTCGTGCTGGGGACGGTCTCGGCGGTTTTGGCGAGTGCCATTGCCATCGTGGGATCGTACTTCCTGATCACCCGCGTTTTTGAAGCCGAATGGGCGATGTCGTGGAGCACCCTCGCCATCACGATCGGGTTGGGGTTGCTGGTGTCGAGCCTGCTTGGGTTTGTCGGGGCGTGGCAACGGTTGGGTGCCAGCTCGATGACGTGGCTGCGCAACGAGTAATGATGAATCCGCGCCCCCCAGCCCAGCCCAGCCCAGGCAGGGGGCAGTGAGGTGAGGCGTGAGGAGGCCGTGCGGGCAGGGGGCAGTGAGCAGAAGTGAGGCGTGAGGGGGCTGTGTAGAGAAGGGAGCTGTGTGAAGAGGAGAGAGGCCTGTGTAAGGGTGGGAGGGTGGCCGAGACGAGAGATGCAAGCATGGTTTCGTCCGCGCCGATTCGGAGAAATGACTCGCCAACCTGCCTTGCGATTCCCCTCTCGTGCGACAATGACGCGGAGGACGAGCAGCCGAAAATAGGCCAAAATCATTGACTACCATATCATTGCGATGGGTGTGTCACAGACTCGGCATCGATTCGACTGTCAAGAGGAGAGAGCGCAACAAAGCACAATTCGCGTGTTGTTTTGTCGGAGGGATTGCTCGATACTCGGCGCATTCCATTGCGCCCTTTCGCAGACCCGCCACTACGTGTTGCTATGCCCCATCGACAGAAACCTTGCCTCTCCTCGAGGCGAGGGAAAACTGTGCTTGATCAAGACCTTCATGCCCCGCCGGCGCACGCCACGGAGCACGACCACCACACGCGTCTTGTTGCCGAGAACACCCAAATATGGCGACGAATTTGCACCACCCTGCGTGGCGAATTAGGCGAGCAAACCTTTAATCGCTGGCTGGGTGGGGTCGAGGTGATGACCCCGCAGACAGCAAGCCGCACCGATGCCGATCGCGTCGGTGATGCCGATCTCGGTCGCCCCGGTGATGCCGATGCCGATCGCGCCGGTGATGCTGATCTCGGTCGCACCGGTGATGCCGATCTCGGTCGCACGGGTGATTCCGGTGCCTTCCCCGATGCCTCCGACACCCACGACGCACGGCATGATGACCCCGACGCCGAAACGATCTGCCTGATAGCGAACTCGGACGAGCAGGTCGACATGATGCAAACGGGCTTGCATCAGCGGCTGTTGGTTCTGTGGAAGCAGCATCGACTGACCACGATCAGGGTAACCTATGCGGTCGACTGGCAGCATGATCAGGCCAATGCCTCGCTGTCTGATTCGGGGCACGCCCATCGGCAGGGCGGCGCCTCGCAGCTGCGTGCCCCCATGGGACACATCCCGCTGTATCGCACCGCAGAAGACTCGCTCTTTCCGCACCAAGCACGTGGGAGGACGCAACCGACTACGCGCCGCGCGCCGCGCGCCTTATCCAAGCCCCACGATTTGCCCGATACACCCGATGCATCAGACACACAGGTAACAAGCGCAACGTCATCCCCCCCACGCACGCACGAGAGCCCCTCCCCCCCACGCACGCACGAGAGCCCCTCCCCTCCACCCCGGCGGGGGCACGCAACCCCTCCCACCCCTCCCACCCGCGAATCCGCCAGGACGCGCACTAGGGAGCGCACTAGTGTGCCCCGTGGGGCGATGGCGCAACCGATTGCCCGCAAGCGCAACCGGGCCCTCACCTTCGATACCTTTCTCGAGGACACCAGCAATCGCCTTGCCCTGCGCGCAATGCAGCGGTTGGTTACGATGGGCGAGGCTGGCGGGTGTTTTGTGCTCCATGGTCAAGCGGGGGTGGGAAAAACGCACCTGCTGCACGCCCTGTGCAATGCCGTCATAGAACAAGACGATCCGCCGGCAGCCTTGATGCTCACGAGCGAGGATTTTGTCGCCGACTTCGTCCACGCAGTGCGGCGCGGGCGGACGGCGAAAGACCTCCAGCAGTTCAAATCCTTCTTTCGGTCGCGTGAGCTGTTACTGATCGACGACTTTCACTTCCTGGCGAACAAACCCGGCTCGCAAGCCGAGATCGCCCGCATCCTCGATGACCTGCAGGACGCGACCGTTGTGGTGACCGCCGATGCGTGGCCAGGGGAGTGGGTCGGGTTTATCGATCCGCTGCAATCGCGCCTTATGAATGCCCTGCACCTGCGGATTGATCCCCCCGACGATGCGTTTCGCCACCGTATCCTCTCCTATAAGGCGACGGCACACGGCGTCCATTTGCGTGATGATGTTGCCCTGTTCTTGGCAAGCCGGATAAAAGATTCGCCACGCGTCTTGGAAGGCGCGATTCGCCGTCTGGCAGCCTATGAATCGCTGCTGGGTGAGAAGGTGACCCTCGATAATGTGATGCAGATATTTCGGGAATACGCCAAGAAAATGCCACACCAGCTGCGCATCGATGACATTCAGCGAAAGGTGGCCGACCACTTCTAG
>JAHZLG010000112.1 GCA_022599995.1 Alphaproteobacteria bacterium
CTGGCTGTTCTATGGAGCACAGACCTATATCCCCTCGGCTTTTGCGGCAGTTATCTTCTCGAGCGTGATCTTGGTGAATGCCCTCAACACGCGGATTTGGCGAAAAGAGCCAACCAGCAAAGGCGTGATCATCGGTGGGATCATGGGCATCGGCGGGCTAAGCCTTGTCTTTCTGCCCGCCCTTAGCAATCTTGCGCTCGACAATGGAGTCGTTCTGGGGTTGGGGCTTGGTATTCTTGGCACCTTCACCGCCTCGATCGGCAATGTCGCGGCGGCGAACCTGAAGGACCTTGGGGGCAAGCTTGTTCTCACCAATGCATGGGGCATGTTGATCGGCGGTTGCGTGACGTTGTCGGTGCATGCCTTGCTCGGCGGCGAATGGGTGTTTCCCACCGATGCAGGCTATTGGCTTCCCTTGGTGTACTTGGTCACCGTGTCGAGCATCATCGGATTTGGCAGTTACCTTTCGCTGATCGGACGGCTAGGCCCCGCCCGCGCGGCATCGACAAGCGTGGTGTTTCCGTTGGTGGCATTTGTTCCCTCAATCGTCTTTGAGGGCGTTGCCGTGAGCACCGAGCTCGTGATTGGGGTTGCCCTCGTGCTGGGAGGCAACACCCTCGTGCTGTGGGAACGACACCGTGCCAACCGCAAGAACACCCCCCGCCAACGAGACTAACCCGCTAACCGTCCGTTGCCAACGAGCTAGCAGTCCGTTGCCAACGAGCTAACCGTCCGTTGCTAACGAAACCAACCCGCTAGTAGTCCGTTGCCAACGAGGCTAACCGTCCATTGCCAACGAGGCTAACAGTCCGTTGCCAGCGTGCTAACCGATTAACTGCTAGCCAATCAGCTGCCAACGAGCTAACCGTCCGTTGCCAACGAGGCTAACCCGCTAGCAGGCCGTTGCTAATGAGCTAGCAGTCCGTTGCCAACGAGCTAACCGGTTAGCCGTCCGTTGCGAACGAAACTAATCCGCTCGCAGGCCGTTGCCAACGAGCTAAGCGGTTAACTGCTGGCCAATCAGCTGCCTATCAGTTAGCCCGCCGGTTTGTGTGCCGGGAAATGTCCACGACTTGCCCGATTTGCCTAACCAAGCACCGAGAAGCTGCTTTCCAGATTAACAGAACGATTTCGAGAAAAGCAAGACAAATCAAGATCATATTGCGCGTTGTTCAGACGATAAAACAAGGGGGTTTTGTCCGTGTCGATACCGCCAGTTGTTGTCTCTATCAGCGCAGTCATCATCTTGCCGACCTCTGGAGCATTCTTGAACTGATTGCCACTGCTGCCAATCGCCATGTAATACCCCTCGAGTGCTGACTTGTCATAGATGGGAATCCAATCGTCGCTGACATCGTACAGGTCAATCACCCCACGCGTGGCGGAATTGATATTAATATCGGGGAACCGCTGTGCTGCCCGCATGACCATGTTGGTGAATTGTTCGGTAAAGTTTTGGTTGAAGTCATCCGGGTCAGCCCACTCGCGCGGGTCGCAGGGCGGGTCTTCACTGCCGATGAGCATATGGGTGTCCTTCTCGGGGCGCATATAGCACCCAGCATCACTATCGGAGAAGATGCGTTGTCCGCCGGGCACAAAGCTTGGGGGTGCCAAGATGTGCGCGACTTCGTGCCGTAGAGCACGGGTTTTTATCTGCATGTCATCAAGAACACCCGCCATCGCATTCACAATGGCAGAATGAGGGCCTGCCACATTCACCACGATAGGGGCATGAATTGTTGTGCCATCGGCCAGGGTGACTCCGGTGACCTTCCCCGATTGGCTGAGAATCTTGCTTATGGTTGCGTTGAACAGAAATTGTGCCCCGTAGCGCGCGGCAGCTGCGCGGAGATTTTCCGTGGCGAGAACAGGGTCAGAAATATATCCTCCCTCAGGAAAGAGCACAGCACCATCGACGGCATCGCCGGTCGGAGTGCCGAAATCAAGGTCTTCCGCACGGCGCACCGGATGAAAGCGGCGTGTGTCGATGCCGGGGTAAGCCGTGGCGATTTGGTCGACCGACCACTCTTCATAGGGAATGTTCAGCGATGCTATGTTTTGCTTTACATTCTCGAGGTACTTGTTTGTTGGCGTTTTGATCACCAGACACCCCTCCGCACGGTAATCGGCGATTGTTTCCTCTGCCGGGGCTTCAAGGAAATCCCGCCAATTACGCCAGTGAGGAATGTTGTCATAGGCAAGGGCAGTGCCATCGAGCGTCGAGTAGTAAACGCGAATGATGGCGCAGGTGTGTCCGGTAGACCCATGGCCGGGGGCTGCGTTCTTGTCTATGTTTAGTGTTTTGTAGCCCGCCTTTGCCATCGCATAAGCAACCGAGCAACCGATGATGCCCGCCCCAACAATGATACAGTCGGGAGACGATGAACCGTCAGAAAAGGAAACAGAAGAAGATACCATGACCAAAAAACACTTTCATAAGGGAAGAAGGAAGGCGGGCAAACCGCGTTATCGAGGGGGATATGGAACAGTCTTGCCTGTGCGGTGTGCTCGCCGTTTGTTGTGTGCGGTTAGCGGTGTGCCGTTAGCGGTGTGGCATGCGGTGTGCCGTTAGCGGTGTGGCATGCGGTGTGCCGTTAGCGGTGTGCCATTAGTGGGATCGTTGCTTTCGTTTCACCAGATTTCGCCGCAACATCGCCGCACGCTTGGCATCTGCCGTTTGCTGGGGAGGGGAAGGCTGTGCAGTGCCACTGGGCACCGTCACTTGCTCCGATGCGCTGTCGTTGCTCGGCAGCGGAGAGTCAGAATTTTCCATTGACACCGTGAACAAAAAACCAAGAGTGATAAGACCAAATTGCCGTTTTGCAGGCTTAGCTCGGCAAGGCGATCAAAGGCAAGCCGAACGACATGCAAGCAACTGCAAGCTATCCGCCATCGTGCCATTTCGTCTTGAAAGAAGCAACCAAAGGCAGTGCGCGACGTGCGCGACGTGCAGGTCGACCGGCTGCCGTCCCGTCCGAGAAAGCCCAACGGCAACCAATGTGCTGCGCGCACGACCAAGGCATGGGCGTTTTGCAGCGTGGCGGCGATTGGTGTAACACTTGCCCCACGCCTTTGGCTGGCCGCTTCGTGCCCTCGTGTTCCCCGTGTGCCTTTTGTGCTTTTGTTTCCCTGTGCGGTAGGGCGCAATGACCTTTTCCCTTGATGCCAAGTATTCCCAACCGAGAGGTGATATGTCTCCTACGTCTTTTCGTGTGTTGTTTGTGGGTCATCGATGACGTCTCCTATCACC
>JAHZLG010000113.1 GCA_022599995.1 Alphaproteobacteria bacterium
CCATGGTATCGAAAATCTTGTTGGCCGCTTTCGCTTCGATGCCGTTTTTCTTTGCGCCTGCGATGAAGCCGCCGCGTTGGCTTTTCATCTCTTCGGGGTCTTTTTTCCCCATTGCTCTTCGAAGGACGTCAGCTGCTCCGAGGCTATAACCCGCGGCAACCTGTGCCATGCGCATCACCTGTTCTTGAAACACAGGGATGCCGTAGGTCTCGGCAAGCACGCCCTCTAGAATAGGGTGATCGTACGAGTACTCTTCTTCCTTCAGGTGGCGGCGGCAATAGGGTTCGATGTTTTCCATCGGCCCGGGACGAAACAGTGCCACCGCCACAATCAGGTCTTTGAGGGCGGTCGGCTTCATCTGCCTGAGCACGTTCTGCATGCCCTGCCCCTCGAACTGAAACACCCCCACCGTATTTGCCAGGCGGAATTCGTGCATCACCCGTTCGTCTTCAAGCGGAATCGTCTCCACCGTGAGCCCGGGGCTATCGGCGCGCTGGTTAACGAAGGCAAGACACTCATGGATGATCGACAGGGTGCGCAGCCCTAGAAAGTCAAATTTGATGAGCTTGGCCTCATCGACCCCCTTCATGGTCGCCCCGCAGACGAGCATCCCCGTCTCGTCGTCCGGAAAAACAGGCAAGTAATTGGTTAGCGGGGCATCGCTAATGACAATGCCCGCAGCGTGGATAGACTTGTTGCGCACCATCCCCTCGATGCCCATGGCAAGGTCAATAATCTCGCGCGTCACCGAATCGTTTTCATAGGCATAGCGAAGGGTCTCGGATACCTTCTTAGATTCTTCGATGGTTGCCCCGGTAATCTCGGCGGTGAGCACCTGACCTTTGCTATGTGAGTGCTCAAGCACCCGCGTGACGTCGTTGATAGCGGCACGCGGTTTCAGCTCGCCCAGGGTGGCAATCTGGGCGACATAGGCGTTGCCGTATTTCTCGCGAACGTAATTGATGACCTCGCCGCGTCTCTCTTGACAAAAATCGATGTCAAAGTCGGGCATGGAGATGCGTTCGACATTCAGGAATCGCTCGAACAGCAATCCCCATCGCAGGGGGTCTAAGTCGCAAATCCGCAGGCACCAAGCAACAAGTGACCCCGCCCCTGATCCCCGTCCCGGGCCGACGGGAATGCCGTGGTCGTGCGCCCACTTGATGAAGTCGCTCACGATAAGGAAATATCCTGAGAACCCACATTGGGCAATGATGCCTAGCTCTTCTTGCAGGCGCGCAAAATAATCTCCCTCCGCATGGACAGGGGAGTAGATGGTCGTCTCGGCGTAGTGGGCAAGCCTTCGTTTCAGCCCTTCTTCGGCCATGACCGCGAGGGCACTATCATCATTATCGGCAGTCGACTGGGGGATCCGCCACTCTTTAGGGGATTCGGGCAGAAAATTGCACCGCTGGGCCACAATGTCGGTGTTGGCCACCGCATCGGGGAGGTCAGCAAAAAACGACGCCATCTGCTTGGGGGATTTCAGGTATTGTGCCCCCACTACGTCCGAAGACGCCAACTCCTGCCGATGTTTGGTGCGTTTGGCAATGGCTGCAAGGGCACGCTGGGCTGCTCTTTTCCCAATATGCGGAAAGACGCATGCATTGGTGGCAACCAACGGGATACCAAGCGCATCGGCACCGCGCACCAGCGTCGCCTCATTTGCCATCTTGCGGGCATTCTCGACGCGGTCGCTGACCGACAGCTCCTGTGCATGGCTGCCCGCTTGCGGCGTATTATCGGCATCAAGCGAGTCACGGAACAGCTCAAGGTAGGTTCGCTGGGGGAAAACCGCGTGCATGGCCTGCAACATGCTTGTGACATCGTCCGGGGCATCGCAGTTTTGCAACGGGGAGTCCTTGCCGCCCGTACGCAGAATAAGCCCCTCAGCGTAAGGGTGGAGGGCTTCTATGCCATCGATGGCATAGTGATCCTCGGATGCATAGATGGCACCCCGTTCCTTGCGAGCAAGGTTGTCACCGCTTGCGAAATCCGAAAGCAATCGACAAAGGTTTTGGTATCCCGTCTCCGAGGCGATCAGCAAGCCGATAATGCCATCACGGGATTCGATCGTAATGGGAAGCGTACACCCGATGATGGGCTTGATGCCCGCCTTCGCCAGTTTCAACCCGTAGGTCCAAACCGCGAACAGGTTGTTGTGGTCGGTCAGGGCGATGGCCGACACGTCGTGACGACGACAGTAGTCGATAAGGTCGGTCGCCGTGTTCATCCCCGAAAGCACCGAATAAGGTGTCTGCACGGCAAGATGAGTAAACCGACAAGGCGGAGGAGAAGAAACCATGACTTTCTGATCGATCAGCTATCTTGGAAATTCACAACAAGGATCGAAGTGATTGTCGCATCGACTGTTGGGCAACGTATCACGATGGGCCACTACCGCGTCGTTATTGATCATTATCGACCATTATCGACCACGATTGGCGCAGGGCCCCACCACAGCCCCTATCACCTGCATCCTACATCGCATGCTGATGCAATGAAGGGGACGCCGCTGCTGCCGCCGCCTGATGCGCAGGCTCTTGTTGTGCCGATTGTGCCGACATTCGAGGCGGCATCGATGGTTGCTCTTGGTGGGTCGGGGACTCCGAGTAGTCTGCGTACTCGCCAATCATGCTTTTTGCCAGCGTGCGAAATTCGACCACGTTCCCCGGCAGGGCATGGCACAGGACGTTCAACATCGTGAGTGCTTCTTGCGATACCGCTGTCGCATCGGATGCCAAGAAGGCATCACCATCCTGACGATCATCATGATGTTGGTATGCTGTTCCCAGCAATGTGCCCAGCTCGAACAACTGATCATGACGCTCGGATGCCAACGGGTCGGCGACAATTGAAGCGGCGGCGCAGGAAAACCCCATCAACATGCCGGTTTTCTGCCTTCGCATGGCAATGGAATTCTCAGACTGTATATCGCGGTATTGCCCCGACACCATGCCGCCGACCCCTGCCGCCTTCGCCATCGTGCTGACCAACAATTGGGAGGTCAGTAGACTGCTGATCGTCTCGCAAAGCTCTTCGACAATTTCTGATGGCGCAACGCGGAGTAACGCCTTGTCTTCCTGAAATCGTTGCGCAAGTCTTTTGAGACCGATACCACCCGACTTGCTCGGAGGCGTTGCCTGCGGGGTATCCTCGGCGACGCGTGCCACCAAGGCAGGGATTTTGTGCTCGACATTCCCTTGTTGGGCGAGCAAGCGGAAGGCCTCGGCTTGGAGGACGTCGCCGACCAAGATGGCGATCCCCTCGTCAAATTGCTTGTGGAGGGAGGGTTTGCCCCGGCGAAAGTCATCATTGTCCATGGCGGGGAGATCATCGTGCACCAGCGAATACGCGTGCACGAGCTCGATCGCGAGGGCGACATCAATCGCCTTGCTCGGGGCCTCGTCCAGTGCCTGCATCGTGGCGAACACCAAGCGCGGCCGGAGACGCTTTCCATCGTCGACGGCATAGGCCATTGCCTCGGCCAGCACCCCGTGTTCCTTTCTCCACCTCTCTACGAGCTCGTGGAGACGCAACGCAAACAACGACTGAATTGGATTACAAGGTTCACAGGTTCCCATGGTAATTTCTTCGCCTGAATAGTGAGTGATGGTCAGACCTCAAGATGAATCGCAAGGTCAAGCGCAGCGAGAAGAGGGCAACGAGAAGGGTGGAACGAACAAACAAGCGATAGCAAGCTGGATACATCAATCTGCCATCGCGCGACCCAGGACTTTACGACGAAGGAATCACGCATGGCACGATGGGAGAGGAAAAACGCGTAACGGTGGCAACCGGATTGCGTAACGTGGCCTAGCCTATCTTGCCGGGGAATCACTCGCCTCATCGGCTATCTGAATACGCGCTTCGAAGTCTTTGAGGATTTTGTCGCATCGAGCTTGAAGGAGCTTCCCCTCCTCATATAGCTTCACTGCATCTTCCAATGGGGCATTGCCCGCATCGAGGGTTGTAACTATCTGCTCAAGACGCCCCATCGCTTGCTCGAACGTCAGCACATCGATCGAAGAGGCGGCGTGATCAGCCGGAAGAGAGGAATGTTGCGTCATAATCGTGCGTGAAGGGGTGCAGGATGAAGAGAAGCCAATGATGATAGCGAATGATTGAATGCTTGACTGGGCTGCTTGCAA
>JAHZLG010000114.1 GCA_022599995.1 Alphaproteobacteria bacterium
GCCGCTCGATGTCTTTTGCTCCCATGTAGACAAAGCAGGGCAGATTGAACAAAGCAGCAACCGTTGCCGCGGCGACGCCATGCTGTCCTGCGCCGGTCTCGGCGATGATTCGGGTTTTGCCCGCATTCTGCGCCATCAGAATCTGACCGATGCAATTGTTGATCTTGTGGGAGCCGGTATGATTCAACTCGTCGCGCTTGAAGTATATTTTTGCTCCGCCAAGGTGGTCGGTCAAGCGTTGGGCGTGCCATAGCGGACTTGGTCTGCCCACGTAATTTTGCATGTACCGATCAAAGGCGCGCCAGAATGAGGGATTGTCTTTGCTTTGCGCCCAGTTTTCTTCGAGCCTTTTGATCGCGGGCATCAGGGTTTCGGCGACAAATTGCCCGCCAAAAACATCGAAGAATCCTTTGCTATCGGGGTAGTCGCGCAGCAGGGGGGGCGGGGTGTTTCGCATACAAAAAGAGCAACTCGTGGGGGAAAACAGGCGAGCACGCAGTGAACGGTAACATAAGCCTCGATCAGAGGGCATGCAATGATAGCCCCGCGGGCAGTGACTGCCTGCGGGCAGTGACTGCCAGCAGACAATGACTGACCTACGGGCAGTGACTGCCTGCAGACAATGATTGCCTGCAGACAATGACTGGCCTGCGTCGTTGCCGGAGGTGCTTCTTTGAGGCACTTGTGCCTCACGGAGATTCTGCGGGCTGTGCCTCGGTGGCGGCTTCAGGTGACGGAGGAATTTGCTCGATCGGCGGGCAGCAATGATTGCCCTGCGTCGTAGCTGATCTTGCTCTTTGGGGTGCTTTCAGGCACCTGTGCCTCACGGAGATTCTGCAGGCTGTTCCTCGGTAGCGGCTTCAGGTGACGGAGGAATTTGTTCGATCGGCGGGCAGCAATGATTGCTCCGCTTCTCTCCTCAATCCGGGCAATGATTGCCCTACGTCGTAGCTGATCTTGCTCTTTGGGGTGCTTTCAGGCACTTGTGCCTCACGGAGATTCTGCGGGCTGTTCCTCGGTGGCGGATTCGGGTGACGGGGGAATTTGCTCGATCGGCGGGTATCGTCGCGCCTCACTGCGTGGGATTGGTGATGAAACCTGGGTGCACGCAGTGACGGCAAGGCTCAACAGGGCAATAGCCAACAATCGTCCGCAACGAGGGATTCTCGATACCTTTTTTTGCATGCGTACCTCGGTGATATGTCGCAGTGGTGGCCACGGCGCGGGGAGAAGAGAGGGGAAAGGGAGGGAGGGGAGGGAGGGGAGGGGCTTACTCGCTGAGTTGGGCGCGTTGTGCCGCAATAGCATTCAGGGTCGTCTCGGGGGCGGTTCCCCCTTGGCTGTTTCGCGTTGCCATCGAGGCGGTAACATCAAGCTTGGGGCGGACAGCTTCAGTGATAGAAGGAAATTCGGCTTGCATCTCGGTGATGGGCAGCTGCGACAACGCACAGCGCATCGCTTCGGCGCGACGGACGATTCGCCCTGTAATTGCGTGGGCATCGCGGAAAGGCACGCCGTGGGCACTGACCAGATGATCGGCAAGATCGGTCGCCGTCGGGTAACCCTGCTCGAGGGCATCCCGCATCGCATCGGGAGAGAATGTCATTGATTTCGTCATAGCAGTCATCACGTCGATGGCGAGGGTTGTCTCATCGACCGCCCGAAAAGTAGTTACCTTATCCTCTTGGAGGTCTTTGCTATAGGCCATTGGCAACCCCTTCATGATGGTCGCCAAACCCACGTAGCTGCCGAGCACAACGCCCGGTTTCGCACGGATAAGCTCGGCGGCATCGGGGTTGCGCTTTTGCGGCATGATCGATGATCCGGTCGACCAGTCATCGGGCAGGTCGACAAAGCCAAACCGCGGGTTGCTCCAAATAACGATTTCCTCGGCCCAGCGCGACAGGGTCGTTGTTGCGATCACGGCAGCGGAGACTGTTTCCAGCGCAAAATCACGGGCGGAGACGGCGTCCATCGCATTGCCGCATGGGCGATCGAAGCCGAGGGCTGCCGCGGTCGCCTCGCGATCAATAGGGAAGGGCGTTCCTGCCAGTGCCGCCGCCCCCAGTGGGCATTCGTTCATTCTTTTCGCGGCGTCAGCAAATCGCGTGCGGTCGCGGCCCAGGGCGTGGACATAGGCAAGGAGATGGTGTGCCAACGATACCGGTTGGGCAACCTGCAAGTGCGTAAACCCGGGCATCACCGTGTGTGCGTGTCCTTCGGCGTGATCGAGCAACACGCCCTGCAGCTCTTTAATCTTGTCGTGCATCGCGGTGCACTGCGTCCGCAACCAGAGCCGAAAATCCGTTGCCACCTGATCGTTGCGCGAGCGGGCAGTGTGCAATTTCCCCCCGACAGCCCCGACGCGCTCGGTGAGGGCAGCCTCGACCGCCATATGGATATCCTCTGCTTGGTCATCGAAACGGAGCCTGCCTGCGATGGCGTCTGCCTTAATGCCTGCGAGTCCATCGCATAGGGTGCGCGCTTCTTCGTCGGTAATGATTCCGACTTGTCCCAGCATGGTGGCGTGGGCGATCGAGCCGGCAATGTCTTCGTGGAGCAATCGCTGGTCGATGGGCAACGAATTATTGATCGCGGCCATCAGCTCGGCGGGGGCTTTGGCGAAGCGACCACCCCACATTTTGTTTGCCCCCCCCTTGGGAGAGGAGGCGGTCGCATCAGCAGCGGGAGGTTGTGTCGACATCGTGGTCACCATGGATCGGGTTTTCGGTGCGGTGGCGAATCCGGGCAATGATGGCTTGCAGCTCTTGTAACGCCCGGTGGAAGTCATCGTTTTCCACCACATAATCATAGGTGGGGGCTTTGCTCATCTCGAAATCGGCTAGGGCAAGTCGATTTTCTATGTCGGGTGGGCTGCCCCGGGCTTCGAGCCGCGCGCGCAAAGCTGCGAGGCTCGGTGGCATGATAAAAATGGACACAAGACGATCGCGCAAGGTCGATTGCCTGAGTTGCGCCTCGCCCTGCCAATCAATGTCAAAGACGACATCGTAGCCGTGGTCAAGCATCGTGCACACATCACCACGCCGAGTGCCGTAGTGGTTGCCGAAATTCTCTGCGTGTTCCAAGAAGTCCTCGCGCTCGATTTGGGCGCGGAATTCGTCTGGCGAGACAAAAAAATAATCGCTTCCGTGTTGCTCATTCGGACGCGGGGCGCGGGTGGTCGTTGAAACAGACATCCGCAACATTGGGTCGTGTTCCAGCAACGCCTGCGCCAATGATGTCTTCCCCGTGCCCGAGGGGGCTGATAGGACAATCATCATTGTGGGAGGTGTCTTGGTTACAGACGGCGCGGTCATCGCGGGAGCTTATCGTGCATCATTGTAGGGATGAAGAGCATCCGTGCCCGAGCTTCGAAGTTCCGCTTCAAGACGTCGGCACTGAGAAAGAGGTGCTTTCGCCTTCTTCGGGGGCTGCTGAGGGGGCTGAGAAAGAGGTGCTTTCGTCTTCTTCGGGGGCTGGGGAGGGGGCTGGGGAGGGGGCTGCGGAGGGAGGAGGGGTTGGAGGGGTTGGAGGGGGGGCTGCGGCGGCGGCGGCCTCTTCGAGCACCCGCAGACGTCGCACCTCCTCATCGGCTTCGCGTTGTCGGGCGGCAGCAATGGTTTCTTGCATTTGCGCCTCGGTGCACAGCCCTAGGTCAGAAGGCGGACGCGGGTTCAGGTCACCCATTTGTGGATGAAGTTTCTCCCGGATCATGTTGATGGTTTTCGCGGTTGTTCCTACCAGGTGACGGATTTGGGCATCGGTCAGCTCGGGGTGGTTGCGCAGGCACCACGCAATGGCGTGCGGACGATTGACCCGCAGCGAAATGGGCGTGTAGCGGGACTGCTTTGCTTTTTTCGTTGTCACGGGTTGCACATCATTATCGATCAGCTGCAGTTGAGCCGAGGCGTCTTGTTCACACCGGGTGATCTCTTCTTGGGTGATTTGCCGGCGCATGATGGGATTGTTGCTTGGGGCGAAGGTTGCGCCATCGGCGAGGGATTGCACTTCCAAGACGTGCATGCTGCAGAACACGGCAATCTGTTCAAAAGTCAGGGCGGTATGGTCGATCAGCCATGATGCTGTTCCGCGCGGCATGAGCAGGCGCGTGGAAAGAGAAGGTGATGGCATAAAGAAACCTCTAGGGCGGGGGGAGGGGGCGGGGGGAGGGGGCGGGAGGAAGGGGGAGGGGTTGTGAATCTGAATCGATCGCACAACGATACCCCGTCACCGCCATGGCACCGACATTCAAGGAGTCGGAGGAATCCACGCAAGGGCTTGGTCATCGTAGCGAAACCCACTTTGCGACAGAATACGCCCAAAGGAGGCGTCATCGGTGTGATAGGTCACTTCGATAACCCCGTGGGTGGTTGCGAGCTCTTTCCGCACAACTCGTTCCGTCACGTGGAATTGGTTGATCCGCGCCAATCCCTCGCTCCATTGCATAAGCGGGTTGTCCCCATCGAGAAGCAACCGCACCGTTTGCCCTTGACGGTACTGATCATCGTAGAGAAAGCCTGCGCGCCAGTCGTTTTGCATCGCGGCATGGGCTTGTCTCAGCGCAGCAACAAGCGGCATTCCTCGAATGGTTCTCTGCGTCGGCGAGGGGAAGCCACTGGCGGAAATCTGATACTGCAGGGTTTCGGTGTCGGCATCATAGGCTATCACCACGACGTTACGGAATCCCAGATCGCGGGCAATTTTCCGCTTTCTGCTGGCGATGGTTGCTGGCGTGATCGCCCCCCGGTTGGTGAGGCTATCATTGGGCACGCGTAGGGGCACAAGACCATGGCCGTATCGGTACGATTCTAGCTCGGCGAACATGGGATTGCGGCGGCGTGGAAAGACGAATTCCTCGCCATCCTGCTTGAGAATCGGCAAGACTACCATGGTGGGGGCAGCAATATCGGAAAAGACATAGCCATTGTTTTTGAGAAACCGTCGCATGTTCTCGGAGCGAAACCGCACCGAGACCGTTGCAATGTATTTCCCCCCGCCAAATTCTTCGCGCAGGATTTGTTGGCGGTCAACAAGCTTCTGCTTCTCGCGCAGGGGAACCCTCGCCTCTTTCAGCCGGATGAGTGAGTCTGGGGTCACCAGCCTTGCCACCACAATGTCGAAAGCACGGAGCACTGCTTGTTGCAGGCTTTGATTCCTCGCCAAATCCTCACGGGCATTGGTCGAGGTCACCCCGATCCCATTCACGCCAAAAACATTGCTGTTTTGCGCGGCGGCTGTTCCGCCATGGAGCGCAAAGCCACTCATCATCAGAACGAAAAGCCATGTTTTGACACTGATCGGCATCGTTCTTTCGAGTCGGTGCAATACCCTGCCGATCGTCATCGCGGTGCCGACGCCTGCTTGGTTGGTAGTGGCACGAAGAAGGTGACATCCGATCATGGGGTGACCGCCGCTATATTAAGCATCACCCGGCACAGGTCGCCGCAATGCTGCACAGGGTCGGAGGAAAAAAAGGCGTGTGCATCAGCCACCGATGAGAAGGTCATGACATCGCGGTGATGGCGCATATCCCGCACCACGATTGGCGCTTGGTCGGCCACCTGTGGGTCTATATTCCCTTTTGCCGTGCCAACAGTTGCTGCAGCCGACACATCCGCGCCCAAGAGCCGTGCCCTGATATGCACCACCAACCCGAGTGCCTTGCCATCGTGCGATTTTGCTGTCTTGGTCAGGAATTTTCGCCGGTTGGGGTAATCTCTTTCCATCAGTTGCACGGCGACTCTTGCCCCGGGCAACGGTGCCCCCCACGGGTAGAGCGGCGGCACGGTGGCATGGCGATGGGCACGGCGGATGGCGTGGGCAAGGGCGAGGATTTCCCCATAGTGCGGATCACCCTCATCCAGTGTGCCGCGTTCGATGGCGACCAAGACCATGGAGGGAGCTGTCGGGGCTGCGGACGTTGGAAAAGCAGGGGGCGGCGATGCTGCAGACGTTGGAAAAGCAGGGGGCGGCGATGCTGCGGACGTTGGAGAAGCAAGGGGCGGCGATGCCGGAGGCGTTAGCGGCGATGCCGGGGGTGCGGGGGGTACGGTGGCAACCACGGCGGGGTCGGTAGCCGCGTCTGTCTGCAAGCCATCAGCCGACTCGCGAGTCGCAAGCGTCTCGAGCGTCTCGATCATATCGGTCATACGATCAATTCCTCCTGCCCATCCGATGGCCGCCAGCGCCTCGCCCCCGAGCAGAGGGATCAAACCATCATAGCGTCCGCCGGCAATGATGGCGTCCTGCGCCCCCAGTGCGGTGGTCGTGAACTCGAAGACGGCCCCACTATAGTAATCCAAGCCCCGCACCAAGCGCGGCGATATCACATATTCGATGCCCACGGCATCCAGCCCCGCTTGAATAGCCTCCCAATGCGCCCGGCTATCCTTTCCGAGCAGCTCACCAAGGGCGGGGGCATTTTCGGCAATCTCCTGATCATCGGGATGCTTCGAGTCCAAAATCCGCATCGGGTTCACGCGCAGGCGATGCTGGGAATCAGGCGACAGCCGTTGCTCGTATCGACTGAAGTGGGCAATCAGGTGCTCGCGCCATTTGGCTCGCTCGTCGGGTTGCCCCAAGGTGTTGATCTCCAGCGTCGTGTGGGGGCGCAACCCCAGCGTCGTCAAAATATGATGGGCGCACGCGATCACCTCGACGGTCGAGGTCGCCGAGGGGGTTGCCTCATAGAATTCGACGCCGCACTGGTGAAATTGCCGATACCGCCCTTTTTGCGGGCGTTCATAGCGAAACATGGGGCCTTCGTAGCTAAACCGCATCGGGAGGGTCGTGAGCAGGCGATGCTCGATCGCCATCCGTGCGACGGCCGCGGTGTTCTCGGGGCGGAGCACCCCCGTTGGTGGGGGGGGAGCCATCTTTGCGTCTGCCGACAAGCCCGCCGATAAGTCGGCAGAAAAGTCTGCCGACGAGTCGGCCTCGCGTCCCATCAGGCGAAACATTTCCTTGCTGACAATATCGGTGGTCTCGCCGAGTGCCCGCGTGAAGAGGGCATCGTACTCGGCAATGGGGGTTTGCACCTCGTGGTATCCGTGCTGACGAATAGTCTTTGCTATCACGTCCGCCACGGCGCGGTGCCTTGCCCACATCTGCGGAGGGAAGTCGCGCATGCCGCGCAGGGCTTTCACGGGGGCGGCGTTTGTCGAAGGAAGAGACACGGACTCGGTGCACAAGAAAGAAAGGAAAAGCCGAACAACCGACTGAGACGAATGCGGGGCAGTTTCTCGCCAAGGCACGGCATATCATCCATTCCGCGCCATCGGTTTCTCTATCGCAACAATAAGGGGGCGTATTCGACCAGCAGGCTCCGCAGGAAGAAGATCAACAAAATGATGATCATCGGCGACAGATCGACACCGCCCATTTCGGGCAGCAACCGGCGAATTGGGCGCAGGAAGGGCTCGCATATCCGCGACAGGGATTGATACACAATCGCGACGAATTGCTGATACCCATTGATGACATTGAAATTTATCAACAGCGAGAGCACGATGTAGATGATGAGTGCCCAATTGAACAGGGAGAGCACCGTGTCAATAAGCAACAACAGCGATTGCATGGCAAGTCAACCAATCACATGAGAAGGGAGGCGCCGAGAGCAGTCTCAGACACCAAGGGGAGAAGGGAGGCACCGAGAACAGTCTCAGACACCAAGAGGAGAAGGCGGGGCGGGGGGCTCGTGGCTGCCAGCCCCTTTCATCAATAGGTCATAGCAATTTTCGCTTTGGTATTGCCCTCACTATATAGTCAAAACACGCTAAAGGTAAAACCGTGTTCCGCCGCGACGGCATACACTTCGTCGCGATGAAGCACCATGACGCCTTCGGTAACCACCAGCCCGGACAACCCCGCAGCGATGGCATGGCGCAGGGTATCGGGCCCAATACACGGGGGATCGGCGTAGGATAGCTGTGTCTTTTTCGGGGTTTTCACCAAGACCCCTCCGTGGGCAAGGTCGAGCAAACCCTGACGAAGTGCCCCAGCACGGCGTATCATGGCGTCGGTGCCCTCGGCAGCTTCGATGGCAAGGACGATGCCCTCGTGCACCACAACGGCTTGCCCCACATCGACCGGGCTCAGGGCATCGAGCACGGCGATACCGCGGGTTGCGTCCTGATGAAACATTGCTTGCGGATCGATGATTGCCTCCCCTATCGCATCGTCGATTGTCTCCCCTACTTTCTCCCCTATGGCTTCCGGGCTCTCTTCTCGGGGAAAAGCCCTCGCTCGAATCATCCCCTCAGAAGAGACGGCGGGATTCGCTTGCCCGTGGGCGGGAGGATTCGTTTGCCCGTGGGCGGGGGGAAGGTTGTCCCCGGTGATTTTGTCGATCGCCACGACCTCCTCCAGAGGGACAAACTCGATGCCGCGCTTGGCAAACCACTGGATGATAAGACGGATAGCGCGATCATCGCCGCCTTTCAGCGCACCATGCAGCACCATCCAGGCTACGGAGGGGGCAAAAAAATCAACCTTCGCGTGACGGCGAAATTTCCCTGCCGCGGTGACTCGCTGGCAATTTGCCTGTTGCAACAGGGCGAGCAGGGGTTCCAGCGAAGTCGAAACAAGCTTCGCATCCACCGCCTGCGATGGGTGACCATCGGCCTGCGCGGCATTGGTCACCCCTAAGGCACCGGTCGCACCGATCGCATCAGTCGCACCAATCACATCAGTCGTACCGATCGCATCGGTCGCATCAATCACATCAATCACATCAGTCGCATCGGTCGCATCGGTCGCACCGATCGCATCAGTCGCCTCGGTCGCATCGGTCGCACCGATCGCATCAATCACATCAGTCGTACCGATCACACCGGTCGCATCGGTCGCACCGATCGCACTGGTCGTAGCGATCGCATCGGTCGCACCGATCGCACTGGTCGTAGCGAGCGCATCGAATGCACCAGCCGCACCGAATGCAACGAAGAGGGCATCACGCAAGATGGGATGGTCGGGGCGACGGGCAATAATGTCTTCTCCCACGCCTCCTTCACCGATGATCACGGCGAGGCGTCCCTTGCGATCGGCGATGGCGTGAGATGGAGACAAGGCGGGCACAGACGACAGCGTAAGGGCGGGGTTATTTTTCGACGTCTTCGAGTCGCCGTTTTAGCTGCATGTAGCCGCGCGCCGACTTTTCTGCCAGAAACCGAGCAATCGTGCCCCACACCGAGTCTTCCTCGACGTGCAGTGCGATGAAGGCCTCGCGCCGTACCTTGAACGTCTCTGAGTACGTTTCGGTGCCCAAAAACAATTGGGTGAAGGCACTGCGGACATCGGCAA
>JAHZLG010000115.1 GCA_022599995.1 Alphaproteobacteria bacterium
GCTTGCGTTGTTTGCAGGTGGAGGCAGTAACCGAAAGCAATATATATGCCGCACTCTTCCTCTGGAGCTGGCCGGCAGTCGGTTGCCGCAGGTTGCGGTGCTCTCAATCCATTGCCAGCCATAGCCCAGCCCCTTCCCTGTGAACCCCCTGTGCACCCCCTGTGCACCCCCTTGGCACCCTCTTGGCACCTCCTGGCACCTCGTGTCCAACCGTAGGCAGCCTGACATAACCTGCTGGCAGTCGGCAGGTTTGTCGCATCGCTGGGGCATCGCAGAGCACATTTTTCCGATCTTATTACTTCTCTCTCGAGGGCAGCTCGATGAATTCACAAACGGCACTTGTCTTGAAGCTAAGCGCATTTGGCGACATCATCTTTGCCCTGCCGGCTATCCTTGCCATTCACGCCCATCACGCACGGCGGGGAGAGAAGCTTGTTGCCATCACCACGCCTCCTTACGTGGCGTTTTTCCGTGCTCTTCACCTCTTCGATGACGTTATCGTGCACCGACGGTTCAAGTGGTATCAACCTGATCGGCTCATGGCGTTGCGGGGTGAGATGATGGCCTATGCCCCTGCCCTCGTTTACGACCTCCAATCCTCGGGACGGACGAAATGGTATGCGCGCGCGATGCGCGCCCTGCGGTGGAACAGCGTCCACCCCGGCAGTGATTTTCGTTTTGCCTTGTCGTATTTGGGGCGCAGGCAGTTGTCTCCCGTGTTGCGCGACTTGCAGCAGGTTGCCGTGAGCGGTGTCCCAGCCTCCGAGCAGCAGTCGCCGGTTGCAACCCTCCGGGGGCTATTTGGCCGAGAGTCGCTTTCTCCCGATCACCACCCGGCCTCGCAGGGAGCGGAGCTTGCTACTTCCCACGGGGGTTTGCGCGAACACCGTCGAGTGATCGTTGTTCCTTTTGCCTCTTCACCAAAGAAGAGATGGCCGATTGAAAACTACTGCCAGCTGGTTGAGTCCTTGTTGTCAGAGGGGGACTCAGTAACCGTGTTGGGCGGCAAGGACGATGTGTTTCCGGGTGATCGCTTCGCGCATCAGCCGCGGTTAACCAATCTTGTGGGCAAGGTTGCGTGGGATGCGCTTCCGCTGGTTGTGATGCAGGGCACGCATTTCGTGGGCAATGACACTGGGGCGACGCATCTGTGTTGGATGCTCGGCTTGAGGGGCGTCGTTCTGTTTGGCGCGCACGACTGGCCAGGATTGGAGCAATTTCCATCGTGGGCAAGGGCAGTCGCCCTTTCCCAGCAACTCATCGATGGTCATTCTCTTGATGCGGTCAGGGATGCCCTAACGGAGGCATAGTCTGGGTGCACAGGACAATCGGTTATAGGTTTCCTCCTGATGGCAGCGTACAGGTGCCCCGGGGGAGGGACGACAACAACTTGCCCCTAACTTGCCCCTAAGAGGACACGGCTTGCCTCGAAGAGGGGTGACTTGCTCGAAGAGGGGACGGCTTGCCCCTAAGAAGGGACGGCTTGCCTCAAAGAGGGCACGGCTTGCCTCAAAGAAGACACGGCTTGCCTCAAAGAAGACACGGCTTGCCCCTAAGAAGACACGGCTTGCTCGAGGAGGACACGGCTTGCCTCAAAGAGGGGACGGCTTGTCATCGTGGCGATAGGTGTGGTATGTACACTGCCTATTTCGGGACACCTCACCCGTGGTTCGGGCGCGTTCAAGCCAAATTCGAACTGCTGCCCCCTCTTTTCCCATCTTTTTCTCTCTTTTCTTCCAGCGACATGCAGATCACAACCGCCGACGGACGCTCTTTTCAGTTTGATTCGTCGAAAAATGGCTTCAACATTGCCACGGCGCTCGGGTTACCCAAGCGCGACACGCTTGCCATGACGGTTGATGGCATCGAGCGCGACCTTGCTTTCGTTGTCGACAACGATGCGGCTGTTGATTTCATCACGCGCGAGTCGGAGGCGGGCTTGATGCTGTTACGCCACGACTGTGCCCACGTCCTAGCCCAAGCCGTTATCGAGCTTTATGACGGCGTCCAGGTTACATTTGGCCCTGCTATTGCCAATGGCTTTTACTATGATTTTCATCGGGAAAAGCCGTTTACGCTGGATGAATTCGAAGGCATCGAAGCCCGCATGCGCGCCATCGTGAAGCGCGATGACAAATTCACCCGTCACCTTTGGACGCGCGATCAGGCTGTCGAGTACTTCACCGCGCAAGGCGAGGCATTTAAAGCCGAGCACATTGCGAGCATCCCTGCCAACGAGGACATCTCAATTTATCAGCAGGGGGATTGGTTTGATCTGTGCCGTGGACCCCATTTGCCATCGACGCGTTATCTTGGCACGGCGTTCAAATTGCTCAATGTGGCGGGTGCCCATTGGAAGGGACAGGCGGATGGCCCCAAGCTTCAACGGATATACGGCACGTGCTGGCGCACTGACGAAGAGCTGGAAGCATGGCTGGTGCACTTAAAAGAGGTTGAACGTCGCGACCACCGTCGGTTAGGCACGCAGCTCGGCTTGTTTCACACCCAAGAAGAGGCGGCGGGTTCGGTGTTCTGGCATGCCAAGGGTTGGACATTATACCGCCTGTGCGAGGACTACATGCGGACTCGCAATGAAGAATACGGCTATGTTGAGGTGAACACCCCTCAGATGCTTGATCGCAAGCTCTGGGAAAAATCGGGGCACTGGGACAAATTCGACAACAACATGTTCAC
>JAHZLG010000116.1 GCA_022599995.1 Alphaproteobacteria bacterium
CCATGGTGTACACCCCCGTGATAAAGCCGAGCACCGTCATTGCCACCAATCCAAAAGGAAGGGTTCCGGCAAGCCAATCGATAAAGTACCCGAAAGCAGCTCCCACAACGATGCATGAGACAAATTCGGACAGAAGGTGAAAACCGAGGCCCGCCGATGATTCAGCCCGGTTGCTTTCGCCTGTCTGCATCTGTTCGTGCATCGAGTCAATAGCGTATTTGGGCTTGACACCTTCTGCGTCGTTCGCCGGGGCGGACTCATGCTTGGGTGGTTCGTCGGTAGGGTCGGGTGACTTGATCATCACGCTCTTTATTGGGCTCGTTATAACAGCAAGTGATACGGTGGTCAAGCAAATAGCTCTCTTGAATGAAAGCCTGCCATGCTTCCTCTGCCCCGCCCCGCTGTGCCCGCGCGGCCGAATTGACCAGGGGGCTAAGCATCGTCGGAGCAAGGCGTCTACGCATCAGGACAGGCTTAGGGCAAATCGTGATGCAGGGGAGTGGGCGAAGCTACGGATGCGCGTCCTGCGCAACAAGCCAATCGGCGATAGGCAAAAACACCCCCTCAAGGCTGGTTAGCCCTACACCCTCGACAAGGGGACGCCGCCAGGGTGTGTAATTCATCAGCCGAATCTTCTTGGCAACAAGACGCGATACCTCGCCACCTTCAACCGACGACCAAGAAAATGCCACATCGGCATCAATAATGCAAAGGGCGCCGAAGTCGATGTCCAATCGCCCTAAGGCATCGACCCCCGAATCCAGTGCCCAACATAGTATAAGGCGGTTGACAATCTCATGGGCGACAACCGCGAATTCGTGGGTGTCCGGGTCAAGGAACATGGACTCAACCGCCGTCGTGATCCGCGCCATGGCATCGCCATAGTATTCTCCTGTCCCCCCCTCCCCGAAGCGGTCGTGAACGGTCTTGGCATCAAGAATGCGACCATAGGCAAGGTGTGGCGAGGTAAGCGTGCGGTCAAGTGGGCCATGGTGCACCTCACGAAGACTCGGCACAACAGTAAGCTCGTCGTCTCGCCACCCCGTGATCAAGGTTGCCGAGTGACGCGCCCGCGGCAAGGGGGAAGAATAGACACGGCCAACTTTCCAGCGTCCCAGCGATTCGCGCGCAGATTCACGAGAAGGGTCGGCAGCCGACTCAGGGGCTGATTCTGTGAGGGGATTATGATTCGACCGCGCCTCGTTAGGTGAAACCAACGCGCGGTAGGTACGTAACTGCGCCTGCCCTTCGGGGGTGAGTTGCACCATATCGGGCGCGACCGGGACTCCCTCTGCATCTTGGTACGAGACCGCCCCGTGCCGGAAAAGGTACATGCGCTTGCGCGTGGCAGGCTTTCCCCTCTGTGCCTTTTCGCCCGCTCCGTCTCCAGCTTGGGCGCTAGCTTGGGCGCTAGCTTGGGCGCTAGCTTGGGCGCGGTGACCACTTGTTCCATGATCGAGTCGCTCCCCGTGTTCGCCATCATAAAAACGCTCGGCGTAGGCTGTGCGGCTGGCACTTTTTCGGCAACTACTATGGGGGCGTTGTGTTGGGTTCTGCATCGCGGCGGCGAGGGGGTCAGCAGCAGGCATCAGAAATTGCTCATGAGGTTAAGGACTGCACGGTGGCATCAGGGCTGCACGGCGGCATCAGGGCTGCACGGTGGCATCAGGGCTGCACGGCGGCATTATCGTCCCATTGCCTTGTCTCGGCAGCCTTAGTGACTGAGAAGAGGCGTGGGGGGCGAGGTGATCGATTGGCCCGCACAACGTGCGCGGTTATGTCGGGGCATCCAAAAGTGCCTGCTCCTGCATCATCTCCGCGAGCGGGTCGAGCAGGAGGTCTAGCTCGCCATCGATCACCACGTCTAGCCGGCGGAGCGTCAACCCAACCCGGTGATCGGTGATTCTATTCTGGGGGAAATTGTACGTGCGGATGCGTTCTGCTCGGTCACCGCCGCCAATCTGCGCTCGGCGGTTCGCCGAATCCTCCGCACGTTGCCGCTCGGCTTCGATGGTGTAAAGGCGGCTGCGGAGCACGGACAAGGCCCTATCTTTGTTACGATGCTGTGATTTTTCGTCTTGGCACTGCACCGTGACCCCGGTCGGAATATGCACAATCCGCACTGCGCTGTCTGTGGTATTCACGTGTTGCCCTCCTGCCCCGCGGGCGCGAAAGGTTTCAACCCGGAGGTCCTTTTCTTCGACCTGAAACTCAGCCGGGGAGATTTCCGGTAACACCGCAACCGTTACCGTTGATGTGTGCAATCGTCCGCTGCTCTCGGTCTGGGGCACGCGCTGCACCCGATGCACGCCCGCCTCGTACTGCATCGTGCCATAGACCTTGGTGCGTCCGCGGAGCACGAAGATGGCCTCTTTGCAGCCCCCTAAGTCGGTTTCATTCATGTCGATGATCTCGATGCTCCATCCTTTCGCCTCGGCATACCGCATGTAGAGCCGCAGCAGATCGCGCACAAAGAGAGCGGCCTCATCGCCGCCAGCCCCGGCGCGAATCTCGACCATCGCGGGGTGATTGGCCAGCGGGTCGCGCGGCTGGAGAATGCCCCTAAGGGTCGCATCGTGTGCCTCGACTTGCTTGGTAAGGGTATCGATCTCGCTGGCGACGAGGGCGTGCATGTCATCCGATCGAGGGGTGTCCTTAAGAATCACGCCGAGCTGGAGTCGCTCCTCGCTGGCACGCTGGCGTTCGAGGATGATGTTGTAGGTGCCATCGATTTCGGTCAATCGCTGGGCAAGTGGGGCAATCTCGTGCGACTTCAACGACCCCGAGCTGAGTTGCGCGGTGAGGGCTTCGTGCTCGGTCACAAAGCCCTCGAGCCGTTGCACCCACGGCGACAGCACTTCGTTGCCCTGATCGAGGGGGGTGGCTAGCCCCTCGGAGGCAAGAGCCTCACGATTCAATGACTCGCCTGCACCCTCGGGATCAGCGTGCGCAGAGTCGCCCTCCAAATGGGCGGTCTTGGGTTGCTCCAAATTCACGCCATCACCCCTTGCGCGCAACGCGCGCTTTGTGCCCCTAGCGTGCTTTGTGCACTTTGTGACCCTTGTGCCTCACGCGGCATCGAGTGCCCACTGGCGCAACAAGAATTTTTGCACCTTCCCCGTCGATGTTTTCGGCAAGTCGCCCGTGACGTAGTGCTTGGGGATTTTGAACGAGGCCAGCCGTGCGCGGCAATACGCATCCATGTCCTCGCGGGAGTAGGTCGCCGAGGGTTTCAACGTGATGAAGGCACAGGGAACTTCTCCCCAGTGGTCGTGCGGTTTGGCAACCACGGCAGCTTCGATGATGTCGGGATGCTTGAACAAAACCTCCTCTATTTCGAGGCTTGAGATGTTTTCTCCGCCGGAAATAATGATGTCCTTGGCGCGATCCTTGATCTGCGCATAATTATCGGGGTGGCGGACGGCAAGGTCGCCGCTGAAGAACCACCCATGGGCAAAGGCCTTGCGCGTCGCCTCGGGGTCTTTGAGATACCCCTTCATCACCGTGTTGCCGCGCATTGTCACCTCGCCAAGCGTTTCTGTGTCGGCGGGCACGTCTTCCCCGGTTGCCGCGTCTTTCACCGAGCTCCCCGCCAGAGTCGCCATGCCAATGCCTTGGCGCGCCATGATGGTCGATTTCTCGGCAGCGGGTAGGGCATCCCACTCGGGTTTCATGAAGCAGTAGGTGGCAGGGCCATAGGTCTCGGTTAAACCGTAGGTGTGAAGGAGATCAAGGTTGAGGTTCTCCATGCCCTCGATAATCGCAGTCGCCGGTGCCGCCCCGCCAGTAGCAACTTTCACTTTGGTCGGCGGGATATGCTTCACCGACTCGGGCGCATGAATAAGCATGTTCAGCACAACAGGTGCCGCACAGAAGTGGGTTACCGGGTTGTCTCGGAGACTGGCGAAGACATTCTCCGCAGTGAGATTCCGCAAACAAATATGGGTTCCCCCTGCCGCACTGATACCCCACGGATATGTCCAGCCATTGCAGTGGAACATTGGCAGCGTCCAAAGATACCCCGAATCCGCGCCGACCCCAAAAGACAGAATGTTTCCCACCGCATTCAGATAACCCCCGCGATGATGGTAAACCACGCCCTTAGGACGCGCCGTCGTTCCAGAGGTGTAACCAAGGGCAAGTGCCTGCCATTCATCGGTGATGTTGGTCGCAAGCAAGTCACCAAAGGACGGCTGATCAGGAAAAACCTGCGTATTGGTCGACCACGAGGCCGCATCCTCTGCCACACTGCTCGGCATGCCGAGAAAGGCCTCATAGGTAACGAAGGGCAAGCTGGTGTCGATTGCCGCCGGATTGGTCGGGTCTTTCACCACCACTAACTTCGGCGAGACACTTGCCTGTGCCATTGCCTCCTCGACGACGGGGAGGAAGCATTGATCGACAATGAACATGCTCGATTCGCCATGATCAAGAATGTAGGCAATCGTGTCTGCCGTGA
>JAHZLG010000117.1 GCA_022599995.1 Alphaproteobacteria bacterium
CTCGGTGCCGAGGTCATTCCTGTGACAGCCGGGGCTGCCAGTTTAAAAGATGCCATGAACGAAGCCCTGCGCGACTGGGTGACGAATGTTGATGACACCTTCTATCTCATCGGCACTGCCGCTGGCCCGCACCCCTACCCCGAGATGGTGGCACGTTTCCAGTCGATCATCGGCAGGGAAGTGCGGACGCAACTTGCCGAACAAGAACAAGAGGCGGGCAAGCTCCCCTCGGCATTGGTTGCCGCAGTGGGTGGCGGCTCCAATGCGATCGGCCTGTTCCATGAGTTTTTGGATGAACCTGCGGTCAACCTCTATGGTGTTGAGGCCGCGGGCAAGGGGCTCGAGAGTGGTGAACATGCCGCCACCCTTTCGGGGGGAACGCGTGGGGTGCTGCATGGCAACCGGACGTACCTGCTGCAGAATGAGGATGGGCAAATTACCGAACCCTATTCGATCTCGGCGGGATTGGACTATCCCGGCATCGGCCCGCACCACGCCTTCTTGAAGGAGCAAGGGCGTGCCGAGTATGTGCCGATTACCGACATGGAAGCCCTTGAAGGGTTCAAGCTCTGTTCGGCACTCGAGGGCATCCTGCCCGCGCTGGAACCCGCCCACGCCGTTGCCTATGTGCAGAAACTCGCCCCCCAAATGGCAAAGCAAGACATTATCGTGATGAACATGTGCGGACGCGGCGACAAAGACATCTTCACGGTCGCCGATTGGCTGCAAGAGGAATGAATGCGATGACGCAAGTGACCACGCAGACCATGCAGACCATGCAGACCACGAAAACCCAAGAGCAACCGGTGGGGCAAAACGGACAGCCGCGCTTCGACGCCTGCTTCGCCCAATGTCGCGCCGAGCAACGAGCAGCCCTCGTTTGCTATCTTACCGCCGGAATTCCCGACCTCGAGCAGTCGGTGGAATTGCTCCAGAGTCTGCCCACCGCGGGCGCAGACATCATCGAGATCGGCATGCCATTTTCCGATCCCATGGCGGATGGCCCTACTATCCAACGCGCCTCGACAACGGCTATTGCGCATGGGGCGACCACGGCCTTTGCGCTGCAGTGTGCGCAAAAACTACGCGCCGCCCATCCCCACACACCGATTGTGTTGATGGGGTATTTCAACCCGGTCTATCGGTACGGTTGCGCGCAATTTGCCCACGATGCTGCCCTCGCTGGGGTGGACGGTGTGATTGTCGTCGACCTCCCCCCCGAGGTCGATGACGAGCTACGCTTGCCCCTCCAGGAACATGGGGTGTGCCTCATTCGTCTGGCGACCCCAACCACTGATGAGGCAAGGCTCGCTGTGATCGCCAACGGGGCGAGCGGCTTCCTCTACTATGTCAGCATCACTGGAATCACGGGGACGGCGGCAGCCGCAACCGACGCGGTCGTGCAACGCCTGCAACACCTGCGGACGCAACTGCAACGCGTGGCGCAAGCAGGCACCGAACCCCTGCCGGTTGCCGTGGGGTTTGGGGTGCGCACTGCCGAAGACGTCCACCATCTTGCCCCCTACGCCGATGCTGTTGTTGTTGGCTCTAAGATCATCGCGGTGATAGAAGAGCACATGGCAACCCCAAACCTGTCCGCCGATGCCCGCGCAACCGCCTGCCGTGCGGCAGTGATGGACGAAGTAGCGGCTCTGCGCGCAGGGTGCACCCACCAGCAACCCGCGACGGCACAGGAGAGGGCACAATGAATTGGATTTCCCGCAATCTCCCTAAGATCAACTGGTTCGAGAACGACCCGAAAACACAATCCAAATCGGCCGATCTGTGGCAACAGTGCCCCGCTTGCTCCAGTGGGCTGTTTCTGAAGCAGCTGCAAAACAACGCCTTCGTGTGCCCGCAATGTGATCATCACTTGCGGATGCCGGTTGCAGAACGACTCACCCTGCTGTTTGGCGATGATCCATCCACTGAGATCACCTTGCCGACGGTGCCTGACGATCCGCTCCATTTTCGCGACAGCAAGCGTTACGCCGACCGTTTGAAGGACGCCCGCGCCAAAACGCGCCACCGCGACGCCTTCCGCGCTTTCCAAGGCGTTATCGGGAGCTATCCCGTCGTGGTGGGGGTCATGGATTTTGCCTTTATGGGCGGATCGATGGGCGTTGCGGTCGGATCGGGAATTCTTCATGCCGCCAAGACGGCGCGCGAAACCCAGTCCGCCTTTATCATTTTGACGGCAAGCGGCGGTGCTCGTATGCAGGAAGGCATCTTGTCCCTGATGCAATTGCCGCGTACCGTGCTGGCGACCAACATGATACGCGATGCCGGGTTACCTTATATCGTGGTGCTTACTGATCCGACAACGGGGGGTGTCTCCGCAAGCTTTGCCATGCTTGGCGACATTCAGTTGGCAGAACCGGGCAGCCTGATTGGATTTGCGGGGCAACGCGTCATCGAGCAAACCGTGCGGGAGCAGCTCCCGGAGGGGTTTCAACGCGCGGAGTATCTCCGTGACCATGGCTTTGTCGATCGCGTGGTGCACCGCCACCAGATGGTGCCTGAGCTCGGATTGTTGCTGTCCTATCTTATGCCTGCGTCTTCGTGACCCGAGGCCACATTTCTTCTGCCTGCGAACTGCGAAGCCGCGCGCGCGACCATTGCGCCACGACAAGACCATTGCGCCACGACAAAGACCATTGCGCCACGACAAAGACCATTGGCCATCATCACGGCCCTCGTGCAGTCGCAAAGGCCATTGGCTATCACCGAGGCCCTCGTGCAGTCGCAGCGGCCCTTGCGCAGTCGCAAAGGCAACCTTCTCGAAAAAAACAAGAAGGACACATTCAACCCCCCTCGCGTCTTTTTCTTTTCGCATGAATAACC
>JAHZLG010000118.1 GCA_022599995.1 Alphaproteobacteria bacterium
CCCGCGGCAATCGAAGGATCGGCCGACGAGTCTCTGTAGGCATTATGGCCCTGACCTGTAAACCGTTATGCGATTCACCCTTCTTTCATCGTGCAAGGCATGTTTTATGCGACGTGAAAGGACAACCATTGCGGCTTATATTCTCTGCCGGTCATGATCGTGATGCCAACCCCCTGCTACGCAGCTCGCAGAGCACGTCCCCAATTCATGCACACACCCATCGCAGACAAAAGATACGCTGCAGGTGCGTTCGAAAAAGCGTCAATGTGTGCGCACCCTGCCAAGCAACGCGCAGGGTACAGCGACCATATGACAAACAATCTGTCGCAGTCTTAATATGATTGAGAGGTTATTTGGTCGTTTAGCCGTTTGAAAGAGACACAAAGAGCAACAACAAGGCACAACAGACGCGCAAGCACCTTCATAGGAAGAGCCACCATTACGACCATTGTCAAATTCTGCCTTGTCCGAGCGTCAAATCACTCAGGAGCCCATTCCCTAGTCCAGACCCTAATCCAGGCCTAACCCGCCGCCATCTGGTTGTGCTTGCGCTTCATAAATTCTTTCGCAGTCTCAACCGCCACCGCAGCGTCGCGACAATAAGCATCGGCCCCGATGGCATCCGCAAATTCTTGGTTCAGCGGCGCACCCCCAACCAGCACGGTATATTTGTCGCGCAGGTTGCGGGCCTCTAGCTCGTCGATAACGACCTTCATGTAGGGCATTGTCGTGGTGAGCAGTGCAGACATCCCAAGAATATCAGCGTTCTCTGCCTCAAGGGTATCGATATACTGATCGACATCGGTGTTGATTCCAATGTCGACGACTTCGAACCCTGCTCCCTCCATCATCATGGAAACGAGGTTTTTGCCAATGTCGTGAATATCCCCCTTCACCGTCCCAATGACCATCTTCCCAAGCTGGGGTGCTCCTGTTTCAATCAACAACGGCTTCAAAATTGACATGCCCGCCTTCATGGCGTTTGCCGACATGAGCACCTCGGGGACAAACAAAATTCCATCACGGAAGTCGACCCCTACTATCCGCATGCCTTCAACCAAGGCCTTGGTGAGAACATCATACGGAGCCCAGCCGCGGGCCAGAAAGATATTCGTGGCTTCGATAATTTCGTCGGCCAGACCATCATAGAGATCGTCCCACACTTGTTCGGTCAGTTCGTCATCGTTCAATTCACTGAGGTTGATGTCATCATCGGCCATGTGGCTAGCTTCCTTTGGCGGAGGCGAGGGAGAAAATTGCTTGCGACCTGTCAGGCCGCGTGCGCAACCGAGCAGGCACAACAACAGATGTTGCGTTCTAGTGTCTCTTTAGCACACCGGCCGCATGATGAAAATACATAATCGGATCGCGCCTGATTCCTTATTTCGGTCATTGATTTGTTTTTCGGCGACATGGCGTCCCCCTTCTTTCTTCGAAGGCACTCATCGCTAGGAATCCGCTCTTGCTAGAAATCCGCCCTGGCTAGGAATCCGATAACGGGTGTTGTGCCACGATCTCCCCTGCTCGGTCGACAAGCACGATTCTCACCCGGCACTCGGGAAGGTGCCCTGCCATGCGGTGGTGGCAACGTTCCGCCATTCGTTGCAACAAAATCTGCGGACGAGCAAGAGCACCAACCAATGCGGCTGTCGAAACATACTCCCCTGCCGCGAGACGTAGTCGGTCATCATCATCGGCCCATTCGAGAAGATCAGGCAGGTTTACGGTGCTGCGCTTGTTGTGCAAGTCGTTCGCCCCCTGTGCGTATTTGGCCATCTTACCCATACCGCCGCAAACAATAAGCGCCGGCACAGGGTATCGCTGAAGGTATTTTGTCATGCCCCCGATGAAGTCGCCCATATCGAGAATGGCCTCGGGTGGCAGACCAAAGCTTTGCATCAGCGTGTTCTCCGATGTTTTTCCTGTCGCCGCGCCAACCAAAGGAAATTGATTGGCACGCGCCACATCGATGCCACGGTGAATCGAGTGAATCCACGCACTGCATGAGTAAGGAATCACCACCCCCGTAGTGCCCAACACAGACAACCCGCCCACGATGCCCAAACGCGGATTCCACGTCTGTTGTGCCATGGCAGCACCGCCCGCAATGCCGATCGCTACCGTTATCGGCATCTTGGTAACCAGTGTGTCACTGCAGGATTGCCCGCTCGATGGACTAAGCCTGTTGGCTCGTTCTCTTGGCTCGCTGGCCATTGGCTTGGCCTCGCCTCCTCCCTCGCCCCGAGGCAGCAGAAAGCCCGCCCGCTGGCACGCATAACGGATGTTCTCGGCAATGTACCGCCGCGGCGAGGGGGATATGGCAGCCTCCCCCACTGGTGTCGGAAGCCCAGCCTTCGTGACAATCCCTACGCCTCGGGCACGCAGGAACACAATCGTGTCGTGCTCTTGCGCCAAAACCGCTTGAATGATTCGCTTCGGGGCATCGGTATCGGCATCGGTCGCGGTCGCGGTGTGGCGCAGTGGCGGCGATCCAAAATCGATTCTAACCGAAACAAATGCGCCGTGTGTGATGTCGGGATCGTCTCCGGCGTCCTTCACGACCCATGCCCGCGCCATCATTCGCTCAGATTCTTCCCCTAACCTGTGGGCACGTCTAATCGGCATCATCGTAACCAGCACACCCTGACGACGAGGCAGCACCACTGTCGTGTGGGCAACCACTCGCTTGGGCGACAAGACGGCCTTTGCTGCGGCGACCGCGGCAGCCGCGGCGCAAGCCCCCGTTGACCATCCCCTCCGCATGGGTTGCGCCATGATTCAGCCGTTCGATCCGAAGAGGGAGGAAAAGAGCGACATCAGATCAGACCAGTCACCAACCCTCATAGAGGGGTCAGCACGAAGTCCTGCATGGGGGTCTCTACCCAGGCGGACTGCGGAATCCCTAGCATGTACAGCACATGCCGCAAATCACCACCGTTGAGCCAGCCGTTGGCAGACGCCTCGACAACGGGACGCGCCGGAAGGGATAAGTCATGATAAAAACAAACGCCCAAGCCATTGTTTTGTGCCGCCGCACCGAGCATTTCGACATCATTGCCTCCATCGCCCACCGCTAGCCCCATATTCGCGCCATGTTCCTTGGAGGGGGGTGCCCGGCGGTGACGCTCGAGCAACTCAGAGAACAAGTCGCCTTTGGTTGCGCCCGTGACCATATCACCGCGTAATCTTCCCGTGAGTTGCCCGCTGCGCACCCCCCAGTCGCTTGCCGCAACAGACTTGATTCCCAATTTTGCTGCGACTTGCTCCGCCACGGCACGAAACCCACCTGAGGCTATCCAGACGTCGACTCCCGCCTTTTGGAGGGTTTTGATCAATGTCCCTGCTCCTGTTGCAAAGCGAATGCGAATCGCAATGTCGGACAGTTTGATGCCCTCCATGAGAATCAAGCGATCGTGCAACGAGTCGGTGAAGTCGATCTTGCCCTGCATGGCGCTCTCGGTAATTTCATGAAAGCGGCCGAGCAGGTGGAATTGGTCGGCGATGGCGTCCAGCGTTTCATCGAGCAAGAGAGTGGAATCCATATCAAAAATGGCAAACGGCGGAAAACTGGTATGCTCTTCTTTCCAAAGGTCTTGAGTGCCAAAGGTGGTGCAGGCCCAGTCAATACCTGCTTGCTTCAAGGAAATTTGGGCGTTGGATTTTGCGCGTTGAGATGCCTCGCCCTTGGTCTGAAGTGCCTCGTCGCGCGGTGCGGCAGAAGGGGCATTCGGGGTGGGAATCGCAAAACTGGCCTCATCGACGTGCACCGCTCGTTGACAAGGGCTCCATCGGGGGATTGATGCGCCAACATGAATTCCTGCGTGCTGCATCGCTTGAGACAGGTTGTCAGGAATCCCATGGGTTTTCTCCACCGGCAAATATTGCGTTGGCGGGGCGAAGACAAATCTCGAGTGCATAGGATCAGCTGGAAAAGACAACAATAGAAAGGGACATGGATTTCAGCACCGCGAAACGAAATGAGAAGCAACCGATGAATGACGGGGACTGAGGAAGCGCACAACGCGACCCCTCAGAATATAGGTCACCCCACTCTTAAAGAGTAGGGCACTGCGTCACAGCACACAGGCCGCAAGATTGGCATAC
>JAHZLG010000119.1 GCA_022599995.1 Alphaproteobacteria bacterium
CTCGGTGCAATAGGACAAGCTAGGACAAGCTAGGACAAGCATCGAATCCGCATTCGACGTGCACTGCTCCTCGCGGCCTGTCTTTTCTGTTCACGGCCTGTCTGGTCATCTTTCGCTCATTGCCTGTCTGGTCGTCTTTCGCTCATTGCCTACCTGGCCATTTTCTGTTCGTTTGGCTTTTCGGTTTTGCTCTCGGTTTTGTGCCGACCGCTTCTCGCCCTCTCCCCTTCTTGCCTCCCTCGCTTCTCCCTCGCTTCTCCTTCGCTTCTCCTTCCTTCATGTCGACACCCCCATTCGCTGAGAGGCCATCCTCCCATGATTGAATCCGATCCCCAGGCTTTAGCAGCCGATACCCAGGCTTTAGCAGCCGATACCCAGGCTTTGGCAGCCGACCCGTCCGCGGCTCAACGTTACGCCTCCGACCCGTCGCATTGCACCTGGGTGAAGGCCTCGGCAGGGTCGGGGAAAACAAAAGTCTTGGTCGACCGCCTGCTGCGGTTGATGCTGGTCGATGGTGATCCGGCGAAAGTGCTTTGCCTGACCTACTCGAAGAGCGGTGCCGCCGAAATGAGGCATCGGCTCTATGCCAAGCTGGTGGCGTGGGCAGTGGCGAGTGATGCCCAGCTCGACGACGAGTTGGCCACCTTGCTCGGCCACAACCAATTCGAGACAGCCCAAACCACGCAAGCCGCTAAGCAGAGAACAACCGAGCGGAAAAAGGCTCGCCAGCTTCTCGGCAACTGGCTCGACGCGACCGAGCCGATGCATATCCGCACCATCCATAGCTTCTGCGAGCACCTGTTGAAAATGTTCCCGCTTGAGGCGGGGGTCTCGCCACGGTTTGAAGTCATCGACGACGACGTGAAACGCGACCTGATCGAGCTCACGACCCAAGCTGTTATCGGCAACCTCGAGGGGTTGGAAAACGAAGATTTTTCTCCCGGCACATCCCCCGGCACATCGCCCGGCGAGATGCAGCGGATTCAGGATGCCATCACGACCATCGAGCGCAAACGTGCCTCGCGCTATGACGACATCGACAACCTAGGCAGGTGCTTTGCCGGGGCATCCCATAAGCTTGCCGCCCTTGGCAGCCACTACGGCCTCTCTCAATCGACTGGGGCCATCGCCCCCCCTGCCGAGGAGGGCGAAGCCGAGAACGAAGCACTGAGCCATGATCTCATCACGCGGCTGCTGCCGGCACATCTCAAGGAACACGCAGAGGGACGTGGAACCCTGCCTGCCCTGATCACGTTGGTCGAGCAAGCAAGCCATCTCACCCTGCCTGCCTTTCTTGTGCGATGGTTTGCCCTTGCTGATGTTCCCGTCGAGCAGTGGAAACGGTGCGCCCTCCGCATGGATGAGGAGATAGAACAGGCAAATGAGGCGATCAGCGAGGGAAAGGGTGATGTGCGCAAGCAGCAAGCCCTCAAGAAAAAGCTCGTAGCATGGCGAGCGGTCTTCACCCTTGCCGCCCAAGGCACTGCCTCATCGCCTGATAAATCGCCTGATAAGATGCCCCCCCTCCCAGCACACAAACCAGACCTTTTCACGGTCTTTCTGAATACCGGTGGGCAATGGAAGCAACGGCTAAACAGCATGGGCAACAAGGCCACCCTAGACAAAATGGGTTGCGAACCCGCCTTTGCCACCATCACCGAGGCGGGGGCCCTTTGGAATGTCGTCACCCAATTCGCCATCGATAAGGCAGTGATCACCCTCGGCGTCGCGTGGCAACAGACGTACGATGGATTGAAAGTGATCTTCGAACAACAGGATTTTGACGACTTGATAGACAAAGTGGTGCGTCTCATGGGGCAGCAGAACCCCAGCAAGATGGAGTGGATTCTCCATCGTATGGACAATCGGATCCGCCACTTTCTTGTCGATGAAGCCCAAGACACCAATCCCAAGCAGTGGCGCATGCTCGAATCCATGCTGTCGGAGATGGTGCAACCGGGCAAACCTATCCCCACCACCTTTGTCGTTGGCGATGAGAAGCAGTCGATCTATGGCTTCCAAGGTTCCGATGTGGTGAAATATCGCGCCGCCTATGACACCTTGCTGGATATTTATGCCAATGCTGCGGACACCCCGTCCCAATCCGCGGACGCAGCCGAAGAGGGACAGGCCACGGTACTTCCAGGCCGGGCGTCGCTTTGGCGCGATGTCCCGTTGGATTTTTCCTTTCGCTCGGCCCCCGAAATTCTTCGTTTTGTCGATACGGTCTTTGGCGACGGCCCGCTGCGCGCGTGCTTTCACGATTACCCGCAACAAGGGCATCAAGCGTTTCATAGACTCCACCAAGGCTATGTTGCGATGCTAACCCCGCTCAGCAAGAACAAAGAGCAGGCCAGTGCGGCAGCATCAGGAATTCCCAACTTGCCCCTCATGCGCGAGGAAGAGGCCGATTCGATCGATCGTGCCGCCGCCGACCAGACCTTAGCACTCATCACCGCCCTGCTGGATGACGTTGACGGTCAAGGCTGGATATGCCTGCCCCGCGAGCCCCAGCATCGCAATACGCCGCGTCGTATTAAGCCCGGCGACATCCTTGTGCTGTTTCAGAAACGGAGCGAGAAGCTGCTCGATCGCCTCAGTGATCAGCTCCGACACAAAGAGATACGCTATGGCGGCATCGGGGGGGAGTACCTGCTGGACAGCCTTGTCATTCGCGACTTGCTCAACGTCTATCGGTTTGTGCAATGCCCCGATGATGACCTTAGCTTGGCATGCGTGTTGAAATCCGCCTTCGTTGACCTGTGTGCTGGCGACCCCAGCGAACGCCGCTTGCTTGCCCTGGCGACCAACCGGGGGAAACGAACCCTATGGCAACAGCTGTCGATGCTCGCGCAAGATGCTGATGGGCGTGCGCCTTTGTTCTCGGTGCCGATGGCTGGGGGGCGAGCCGAATCCTCAGAGGCACGCTTTGCCGCCAAAGACCGCACTGACTACGTTGCGATTGTTGCCTGCTTAGCAAGGTGGATCAGGGTGTATCGGAATTGCACGCAGGTCTCCGATTTCTTGCAAAGGTTCTTGTCACTGCCAGCATATGGGACGCCCCCATCGCATCGAGAGCATGATATTCCACCAGCCACCGGCGACATACGACCTGCCGCTGTTGATACCCCCGGCAACAATCACCACCGTCTTATTCGGCATTACGGCAAGAACAGTCAGCGATTTGTCGACCACCTGTTCGAACTGATCGCCACGTACACGACCGCCGCCCTGACCGACGACTTTATCGCCTGGATCGAGAGCCGTAATCCGAAGATCAGTGTGTCCCCCGATGCCCAGCGCGATCCGAATGAATTGCGTATCATGACCATGCACGGGGCAAAGGGACTGCAAGCCCCGATCGTGATTATCCCCTTCATCAACCAAAACCCGGGGCGGGGCGACACCATGATCGTTTGGGACGATCACCCTGTTTCGATGCCTCACTGGGCGAACAAGGCCGCCGAACGCCCTGAGGCTGTCTCGCAGTGGAAGAATAGTCGCTCGGCCGCCGAGGATGCGCGGCTACTCTATGTTGCCCTCACCCGAGCGGAAATTCGTTTGTACATCGGTGGCGAAGCCAAGTCTCCGAGCAAGAAGGACAAGGACGAGACCGACTTCGCCGTGCAACCGGTCATCCTTGACAGTTGCCACGCGGCAGCTGCGGAATTGATTGGCGCAACCGAAGGGGATGCACTGGCACAATCGAGCAGCAACGAGGCTCATTCCTCGCTTGGCACAGGCGGCTCCTCACTCGGCACCGGCGGCTCCGCACTTGGCACAGGCGGCTCTGCACTTGGCACAGGCGGCTTCGCACTTGGCACAGGCGGCGAGGCGGGCAATGCAGGCAGTACCGAAAGTGCAGAAAATGAAGGGGGCGCAGAACACACGCCTCCACCCCTGATCGCCCTTGCCTATGGCAACCTGCATAGCCCCGTCCTTACCGATTCCATCACAACCATCGATGCCAGCGAGCGAAAAGCACAACAGGCACAAGCCGCCGCCATTGCTCAAGACCACGACCGCTTGGATCGCATACTCACCGCTGATCTGGCGGCGGTCCCGCCCTCGGCTTCGGTCCTTAGCCCTTCCCACCTTGCTTATCGGACGCAACCGACACCAGCTTCGCACGAGGCAGTGAATGCTGCCGCCATTTCGAACGACCAGCATTTCACCCCCCTCGACTTTTTGCGCGAAAAACCCCGCCGCCGAGGGAGCATTATTCACAAGGCCCTGTCGCTGTTGCCCCACCCGGGAGTCGATGCCGCCTTGGCTTGGTTAGAAAATTTCACCCCCACCATGGCAGCTCCGGAGCGCCAAGCCCTGATCACTGAATTCGATCGCCTTCTGGTATCGCCGTTGATTCAGTCGTGGCTGACCGTGGGGGCTGATCGCGATGTTTTTGTCGAACGTACTCTGTGCGGCGATGTTCTTGATGTCCAGACGCAGGAGATACTGCCCATGCGCGGGGATGTCGACCGCATTATTGTTCACGAGTCGGTTGTTGAGGTGATCGAAATGAAGACCCACATTCGTCCGCCGCGCCGTGCTGCACAGATTGCGGAATCTCACCTGCGCCAACTGGCTGCCTACTGCGCCTTGGCTCAGGGCATTTGGCCGCACCATCGAATCGATGGCAAATTATTATGGACAAGCACTCTCTCGTTCATGGCAATCGATGCAAGTACGCTCCTGTCCCGCTACGCCCCTGCCATGCAAGACGAAGAGAAGGTCACAAGGCTGGATTAGCTGATCGGTTGCCCAATAGGCGGCTGAGGCGTATCACTGAATTCGCCCCAACTCCCTTCATTCCGAGCACCCCACCCCACACCGATCTCCTCCCCCCTCTCCGACCACCCCCCCCACCGAGCACCCCACTCCGAGCACCCCACACCGACCCACCACGAAAATGGGGCGTGGTTCAATTCATCATCACACAAGACAGCCATGCAGACCGATACAATCCATGACCTGCGACAACCCGATGATCTGAACAGGGCGATTGACCTCGTCGCGGCCCAGCACGATGGCATTAAGCAGCTCATTCTTGCGCACGGCTACCCCGAGTCACGGCACGCACCAAGCGGCTACGAGGGGCTGCTGCGGTCGATTGTCGGACAGCAGATTTCGGTGCTAGCCGCACAAAGCATCTGGAGCCGCGTGCTCGCCACTGATGCGCACGATCCGCACCGCTTCCTTGCCCTGACTGAGGATCAGATAAAAACAATCGGGTTGTCGCGGGCGAAAGCCAAATATGCCACGGCACTGGCGGAGGCGGTGGTGTCGGGGATGCTCGACTTCGCAGCCCTCGACCACCAACCCGAAGCAGCCGTTATCGAGCAACTTACGGCAATCCCCGGCATTGGCGTGTGGTCAGCCGAGATATACTGCCTGTTTGCCCTCGGTCGGCAGGATGTTTTTCCTGCAGGCGATCTCGGCGTGCGGTACGGGGCAGGTTTGCTGTTTCGCAACCCGGACAACACGCCCGATCCCACGCTGACGGGGCTTCAAGCCATTGCCGCCTCTGCCCCCTCGACAAAAGAGCTGATTGGCCTTGCTGAGCCGTTTCGCCCGATTCGTGGGGCTCTGGCGATGGTTTTGTGGCACGCCATCAATACCGAGAAGGAACGCCTGAAATCGGAGGCGGAGTCCCAGAAAGCCGAGGCCGCGCGCCTGAAAAAGGAAGCAGCCGCGGCAAGCAAAGCTGCGAAGGCCGCGAAGGCAAATCAAGAAACGAAAGCTGGCAAGAAAACGAAGGCAGACGAAGCAAGCAACCCCGCGAAGGCAACAAAGGCAAACAAGGCAACGAAGACCACGAAGAAGCCCAAAACCTAGCGTTCCCCCGCCTCCCCTCCTGTTCCGCAGCGTTCGCCTACCGAAGGGCGCGTTGCCATGTCCGAATCCACTGGGCGCGTTGCTCTTCGATAGCATCACCGGACACACTTATCGTGTTGGCGGGCTGTTCAAACCCCTCCGGCAACGTTGCCCCTGCAACCGCGGGCAACATCCACTGCGTTGTCGTCAGTGTTTCCTGCGCAGCCGGGGAGAGCAAATGGGCGAGGAATGACCGTGCCAGCTCCTTCTGCGTCGAGGTCGCGACAATAGCGGCGAGCTCAACCTGCCGCACGTGCCCCTCTTCAAATTGCAGGTAGTCAAAGCCGTCGTCCTGCTCTGCGATGGCGTGGTAGGCAGGCGAAGTCGTATAGGACAACACCGCATCGGCCTCACCTTTCAAGAACAGGCCATAGGCTTCGCTCCATCCTGCTGTGATGGCGACAATGTTGTCTTTGCTATCTTGCCACCATTTCGTTGCTCCGTCTCCCTGCGTTTCGGCGACCCAGACGAGCAACCCTAACCCCGGACTCGACGAGCGCGGGTTCTGAATGATGATCGACAACTCTGACCCCGGCAATGCCCCTAGGGACATGGGAAGTACCTTGCGTTGCCCCAAATCCCGCCGTGTCACAAAGGCAAACCATCCATGGTCGTAGGCGATAAAGTCGGAATCCTGCCAGTCGCCCAACGATGGTGCGTAGGCAGGCATCAGCTTGTGTGCGGCTGTGCGGTGCCGGATGCGTGCCCCGACGACCTCATCGACCCCTAAGACAATATCGGCACGGCTTTGCCCTCCTTCGAGTGCCAATCGGCTTGCGATGGCCACCGCGTCAATGTGACTGACATAGCGAACTGTGCAGTCACAGGTGGTTTCGAAGGATTGCTTGATGGGAGGACCTGCCCCCCAGCTTGGCACGAAGCTGTCGTAGGTGTAGACCACAAGGGTGGGCTTGTCCTCGGCGGCATAGCCAGCGGTGGGCATAAGAACGGCAAGGAATGCGGCGAGGGCAACGAAGACAATGTGGGGAATTCGCCCTGTGTCAAGCCGAAGGAGGGGGCGTGCGGGGCAAAATAGCATGGGACGTTCATCAGCAAGAGGAATAAAGCCGCACGCAGAATTCCGTGTCGACCACCTAAGAGCGTCTCCAGAAAGGTGTCGGGTGTCCTCGGGGCATCGTGTGTGATGAGGCCCTAGGGTCGGGACAACCTGTTACTGGGGCGGATGACAGAGCGATGTGGTGCTGTAGTGGTCGAGCTCATTCATGTCCTGCGTGACCCTGTGACACGTGGTCACGTGGTCACGTGTGCCATAGGTGACC
>JAHZLG010000120.1 GCA_022599995.1 Alphaproteobacteria bacterium
ATTAAGGTCTTCAATGTATTGTGCATGCATCTCGTTGGTGGCAATGAGGTCATTGTCCCACAAGGCAATGACCCCGGTGTCTATATCACCGTTGACAGGATTTGCCGGCAGTTTGGGTCGGAGAGAGTAGTGCGTATCTTCATCGATGGTGACGGGTTCCCCTGCAGCATCACGAAGCGAAAACTTTCTCTCGAGCACACTATCACCTTGACTCCCCGCATCTAGATCAAGCACTGTTTCTGCAACATCCAGCCCGGCAGCTGTCTCGGTATATTTGCGGGCGACGACTTCTAGCTTCTCATGCACGCCAGTTATGTCGCCCGGGACGTTTGCGAATACAACCTTGAGCACGCCATCACCGACGCTAACCTGCACAGGAAATTCCTGGCGCATATTTGCATCAGCACTGGGAGCAAATTCCACTTCGCCCGGCGTGGTGGTGATTGCTGTCTCAGTGTCATATTTCTCGGAGGTAATCTTGATCTTGGCAACGTTTTCCGTATGGTTTTTGTCTACACGGACAACGATTTTGCTTCGATCGGAGGAATCAATTCGTATGTGCGTGATTGCCACGCGATACTGATCGGTTGTAGTATTATTATCCCCGTCCTCATCCACGTTGAGGCGCAAATCCAACAACTGTTCAACGTCTTCATCGGTGACCGAGTCGGGAAGCGCAGCATCAAGTTCGATCGTAATGTCGGTATTATTCTCAAGGTAAACATGTGTGTTGCCGAGATCGTCCGTGTAGGAATCATACGCGGTGACATCGCGCGCCACGGGGGTGCCGTCTGTTTTTACCCCGATTGTGTTCTTGGGTGCTTCGCCCGTTCCGGTTTGATCGAGGTCGATCGAGGTGGAACGTGTTGCGAAGTCCTCGATAACGGCGCGGGAATTGCCCGCGCCATCGAAGTAGACCACGGCGATGCGATGGTCGGTTCCGGAGGCAAGGCCATCAAGCGAGAATTTCAGCTCCGATGTGCCTGCTTCGGGCGTCACTGTCTCAGCTTCGGTGGCATTGAACACGTGCGCGATAATTGCTTCTGTCGTCACGTCGGTGCCAACGAGGTCATCTTGTCCCAGAACCACGAAACGGGCACTTACGTCCGCCTCGCCGGTCTCAACTTTCCATTCGACTCGGTCGGTTTGACGCATCGTCACCTCGGCTTTGGAGGCAACTGCGACAAAAGTATCTTCTATGTCTAGTACGACCACGAAGTCGTCCTCGCCGGCTTCGTTGTAATCTCCATCACCATCCAAATCCCTCTGAATGCCATTTTGGGCGTCTTTTTTCACTTCAAATCCGCCGAAGCGGTTGCCTGCTGCGTCTAAGAGCCCCCCGGCAGTCCCGCCGCGATACTGAACTTCAACCGGGTCATCTGCATTGAGTGCTCGATAAACCCCGTCCTTATCCACCAGCGCAAACCGCAATGTCGTGTTGTCTATCACGGTAATGTCGGCTGGCTCAAGGGTTTCGCCGTCCACCTTAATGACAAAATTGCTGCGAAGGTTTTGCGAGTTGTTGCCGGCGATGCGGATTTCTTCATCAAAAGTAACCTCGACCATCCCGATGCCGCCGAATTCGACCGTGTCGATGATCTGTTCCCGAGTTCCCGTGGCGTCAGCATCGGTCTGATTTTCACTGCCCGTGGTGTCGGCCGGGGCACTGTCCACATCCTTGCGGGTGATCTCGACGACCGCTTCATTGCGCTCGAGGGCGCGGACAAAGGCGGAGTCATTCGCTTGTGCGTCGCTCACATCGATGATCCTGCGGCCGGTGTTGGTGATGGCCACGGTTATGATCGTGGGTGCGGTTTCATCCTCAACCACCCCGAGAGCCGTATCGCGTGCGGCTGCCTTGTTCGCGTCACTCTCGCTGCCAACATCGAACAACTCGCGCGCGGTGTCAGCGGCATCCGTTGCATCGTCGCCGAAGGTGACAGGTACTTCATCCTCATCAATAATGTTGGTGCCGTTGTAGCGAATATCAACCTTATCGAATTCGTTTAAATCGCGGGCTGTTTTCAGAAGTATCGCTTGGGTGCCGTCGCGCTCGATCTCATCGGGGGAGAATTCGACTTCTGTGTTACCACGTGTTCCGATTATGACAACCTCGGTCGCGGCTTCTGCAAGGTCGCGAATAATGATCGGGCGATCGAATTCCAATCGAAGTTCTTCCTTGCTCCCACTGGTGTCGATGGTCCCAGGGGCGATGGAACTCAGATCAATGATTGCTTTCGACCCGGGGGAAACATCTTCGATTCTGTCAACTGACGTTGTTGCGGACGCCACGCGGAAAGTCGCTTCGTTACGTCCGCGCACGACGGTGATATCTTGCACCAGCACCTCGTAGACGATGCCATCAATGGCAAGGGTCAATGGGGTATTTTCTGAAACATCTGCGAATGCGTCGTCTTCGAGGGCACGGTTAGATTCAATCGTGATGATCGTCTCACCGGCAGCATTCTCACGCACCGTGGCTTCGCGCACCGAGATATCATACTCCAACTCGCCATCGAACGACGTGACCTTTTCGTCCGCCGTATTTTTCAGCTCTGCTGCACTGGCTTTCGTGTCAAACGCGAGCTCGGTTTTCGACGGCGGGGCATCGAATCCGTTGGCAAGGGTTATCGTGACGACATTGCCTACCACTGCTCCTACCACTGCGGCATTGGTAATGTCGACGGGACGATCATTAATCGTCACGACAAGGGCATCTTGGAGCGCAACAGCATCATCAGTTGAAACACTCGTGTTCAACGTCACGACCAGCTGGTCGAATTTCCCCCCCGTGGCCGATTGGGCGTATTCCATGCTGATCACTTGAACATCAAGATCAGCACCCGAGGCTTCCACCATCTCCACCGTTGCCCGGCCGAGTTCAATCTCTTCTTCGATGGCGATGGTTTCTTCGATAGCACCACGCGCGGTATCCGCGGCGAGTCCAATTTCGGCCGACTTCTTCGTTTTGTCGACAAAATTGATCGCTTCGCCCTCCATACGGAAGGTGACATCGTTGCGCCCGTCGAGGGAATCGGCTGCAACATCGAGGGTTACCCGCAACACCGTAGAATCGCCAAGATCGCGGCTTGCTCCGGTGACGGCCAGATCGGTGCCGCCCTGTTTCACCATGATCTTACTCAGATCGACCGGGTTGACCTCTTTAACTTCGGAATCGAAGTCTAGCCGAATAACAGCCTTGCCGTCGGCACTATTGCGCAGAGACACGTCTTGCATGACGGCAAGGCTGGTGCTCCCGTCCACGGTGCCGCGATGAAAGGAATACTC
>JAHZLG010000121.1 GCA_022599995.1 Alphaproteobacteria bacterium
TAGTATAGCACGCGGCAAATGATGGTCAAATCGTGAACAAGGATTGCCTTTATGGTGATCCGCAACATAGGGAGGTGCTCTTCGGGGTGCCTCCCTTTTCTATGCCCCCACCCCTAAAACAGAAGCAGTTGCACGGGCTTAGGCGGGCTTTCTCCTCGGTTCTTTCCTGATGCTGGCTTCTCGGGAGAAGGACTCCTGATAGCCTCCGCTGGGCTGTCACAAGGGCTGCTAGATGGCGGATCGTTAGCCTCATCGCAATCGTTAGCAGGCAACATTGCCGAAGCGACGGCCGGGTTGATGCCCTCCGAGGTGGGTGTAGCCGTTGAACCGACGCCCTCTATGCTCGCGACTCCGTGGCGTGATGATATTGTCGGTGTTTTCGGAAGATCGAACAAATCGGGTTGAGGTATTGCCCGCAATGCCGCCCATTTCTTCCTTGCCGCAGAAGAAATTGAACGGCCAGCTGCGCAGGATTCGGCGGTCGCCACCGAGGCTGCATTTTCGGCTTTATAAGCCGCATTGCTCTCTTCGTCCTCGGCATTCTCCCGATCTTCCGCGCCTTCGTCTTCATCATCGGTGTCATTGTCCGGATCATCGTGATCGCTCGCCATCGGGGGATCGGAATTTCTGGCAGGGGCACGATAAAACACCTCCATAAGCTCGTACTGCTTATCGGTGATCTCGAGCACCGAGACCAACCCGGATTCGGGCACTGCGCGGCGGATCGCGACTTTCAGTGCCTCGGTGTGTTCGCGGCTAGGGCGAATGCGGAGATAGATGGAGTACTGTCCCATCTGGAAGCCCGCATCGAGCAAACGCTTTCGAAACCGTGAAGCCGCACGCATTTGCTTGCGCGTATGGGTGGGGAGATCATACATCACAATAACCCACATGATTTTGTATCCGGAGAGGTGTTGCATCTTTTGCGGTGTATTTCGTCTTTGTTCGGTCGGGGCATTCCGACAAATGTTCCTGCGGGTTTGCCACCCCGCTCCCATAACTGTGGAGCTACTCTGACGAAACGGACGGGGGTTGTGGTAGGGAAGGGGGGAGGGGAGGGGGAGGGGGAGGGGGAGGGGGAGGGGGAGGTCATCCGTGCCAAGGCGAGGTTATCTTGCTTTTCGAGAAATGACTGTGCCAGCGAGGTCGCTTGCGTGCGAATCACTTGAAACAACGGGCTGACTCCGTGGGCAGCCATTAAGTCGATATGCAGCACTGCCACGAGCTCGCGTTTTAGGGCGGGGGTGAGGGCGTCGATGGGGTGCTCCTGTACCATCGCAAGAACGCGCAAATCAACCACAGGTCGCCACGGTTCGAGCAAGTCGTCCACCAGCTGGAAGGCGTTCAAGTCGCTGTGATGAAAAATGCCGAAGAAGGGAAGCAACCCGGCCCCACAAACTGCGCGCGCGACCGAGGCGCGAACAACCATGTAACCATAATTCAAGGCGGCATTGGTGCCGGGAAGCTGACGATCGCGGCGAAACTCCTTGCCAAACAGACGCTGCCAGTACAGCCGGGCGGCGACGGCTTCGGTGTTGCCTACATCGCCCCGCTTCACGGACTTAGCCAAATTCATCAGCAAACGGCTGCCTTCACGCCCACAGCATTCCAAGACTCTTGCTTGGTGCAAGATTTTCTGCCGCACCAGCTTCGTCCACAGCTTTTTGCAAAACGGGGTCGAGGAGGCAAGTTGTGCCTTCACCACGCGCGCCATTTGGTACTGGGTCGCATAGGGATGCGTGATGGCGGTTGGGGTGTGCTTTTCGTCGCAAAAGACAACCACCGCGCCGCGGGTCATCAACCGCTCGATCAAGGCGCGCGACAGATAGGCATCGGGGGCAGAGATGATCAACGCGTGAATGTCATCGAGGGGCACCCGTCCAGCTTCGACACCATCACGCCGGAGCACCAAGAATCCCGCCGTGGTCGAAAGGGAGTAACCCGATTCGACCACTTCAATACAACCGGCAGGAAGCAATCCTTGAACATTCATTGGATGGGCTCGTCTTTCGTGCTGTTACGGGGTGAGAACAATCACACCGATTGCTTATTTCCTGCCTCTCAGCCGAGGGAGGCTGAGGATGGTGACCTGTCCGGATGGAGACACATGACATCGATGCATGCCGTATTTTGTCAAGATGTCTTTGATATATCTTGAGATACTCTTTTTGCTTGCATCGTTAAGGTTACCGAAACTTAGCTTGTTGTTGGTCTGGCTGAAACTGACAATCGTTGTCAGAATCCAGCTTTTGCCATCTACGGTGACCGGCGTCGGAGGTGGAGACTCTTTGATCGTTAGAATCTGCTTCATTTCATCGGTGGCAGGGAATGCCACCGTGTCGTGCTTGTGCAACTCCATCAACAGCCGCGCCGCGGGGTGCGGTTTGGCAAGTCCCGATTCGTACATGTGCGAAGCAGAGTCCTTACTGCCGAGCACGTCAAAGGAGGTCGTCTCGAGGGCGCGCCGCACGGGAAGAGGAAAGTCCTCCCGCTGGCAATCAATCTCAGGAGGAGTCATCCGCAGCACTGGTTCGAGGGCTGCCGCGTGCTCGCCCAGCATCGGAATGAATTTCGGCACAATGAGATACCCGTCCATGCTGGCTTTTGCCGCCTTCTTTGACGGGGATTTGCCAAGAGGAACAGCCCATACCATCAGCTTGGAATACCCATCGGCATCA
>JAHZLG010000122.1 GCA_022599995.1 Alphaproteobacteria bacterium
CTATTGTTATCATTATAGCAGTATCACGACGATAGTGCCTTAGCTCTCATGGCGGCCGGGTCTGGGCAGATTCGATCACCGTAACGCACCGGATGACCAAGACATGGAATCGATACAACAAAACTGGAACCGCTCTTTACGCTTTGGCGGCATCGCGATGGTAGGCTTTGCGCTTTGCTTGATGCTCGGCACCCCGCGTGCCCACGCCCAATTTCTCCCGCAATCCTTGCCCGATTTGACCGAGCAATCACTGCCTGCGGTCGTCAGCATCTTGGTGACAACTGAGAACGACGAGGCGGACAATGCCGTGCCGCGCGGGTCGCCTTTGGAGGAATTCTTTCGCTTTCGCGAGTCTCCCAATCAAGGACGCGTCTCGCAAGGCTCTGGGTTTTTCATCTCCCGCATTGGCTTTGTCGTGACGAATCTGCACGTGGTAGAGAATGCGACCACCATCGACATTGAAACAAGCGCGGGAGAGAAGTACCCCGCTATCATCTTCGGCACAGATTCCCGTACTGACATTGCCCTGCTCCGCGTGACGGGGGGGGAGCGAACCAATTGGCCTACCCTATCGTGGGGCAATTCGGACAACGTGCGCGTGGGGGAGTGGGTGGTAGCCATCGGCAATCCCCTTGGGCTTGGGGGGTCGGTCTCGGCGGGGATTATCTCGGCGGTTGGTCGCAACATTGGATCAGGACCCTATGACGACTTTATCCAGACCGACGCTACCATCAATCGTGGTAATTCCGGGGGACCACTGATCAACCTCAAGGGCGAGGTCGTCGGCATTAATTCTGCGATTTACTCGACCGATGGCGGTTCGATCGGGATCGGTTTTGCGATTCCCTCACAATTGGCAAGCTCGGTGGTGAATCAGCTTATCAGCTATGGCGAAACCCGGCGCGGCTGGCTCGGCGTGGTGATTCAACCGGTGACCGATGAAATTGCCGACAGCGTGGGACTCAGCGACACGCGGGGGGTGCTTGTGTCCGATGTGGTTGATGGGGGCCCAGCCCGCCAAGCCGACATACGCAAGGGAGATGTTATTCTCACCATGGATGGCACAGTCATCCGTGACGTCCGCCAGTTGCAGCTGCTCGCCGCGGGCACCGAGATTGGCAAGCGCCTTCCCGTAGAGGTATGGCGGAATCGCCGCAAATTGACTCTGTCGTTGACGATTGGGCGTCTCGAGGATGCGAACACAGGGCAGAATGAACCGCAGGGTAATCAGGCCGCCAATGTAGGGGGTGAGACCATCGATGCCCTCGAAATGAATGTGGCGCAGATCACGGCGAACATTCGAACTCGGCTGAATATCCCGATTGGGGTGGATGGCGTGTTGATCATTCAGGTCACCCGACGGAGCAGTGCGGCTTCTAACGGCATCACGGCAGGGCAGATCATTCTTTCGGTCAATCAAACCGCGGTCGAGACCCCCGACGATGTCAACCGGCTCGTGGACAATGCGGTCAACAACGGAAGAAGTGCCGTCATCCTTGAGGTCGCAGACCGCACCGGGCGATCGAAACGCTTCATTGGGATTCGCCTAAAACGCTAGATGTCTCGGCACCTAGGTGTCTCGGCACCTAGGTGTCTCGGCAAGCGGGCGACTAGTTGCCGCCTCAGCCCCCATTCTAGAGGGAGGTACGCAGCTAGGGGGTGCTAAGCACAGATACCTAGGCATGGCGATAATCGTCGCGTCAAGTGCCAGTGCCCCCATTCTGGGAGCTGGGGGGGTGCCTAGACACCCGGGCGACTAGTTGCCGCCTCAGCTGTGGCTACTACAAGTGCCAGTGCCCCTATTCTGGGGGCTGGGGTGTCTAGACCCGGGCGACTAGTTGCCGCCTCAGCTGTGGCTACTACAAGTGCCAATGCCCCTATTCTGGGGGCTGGGGTATCTAGGCACCGATATTAACAGTAATGGTTGCCCTGTCAGGTGATTCTCGCGCCACAACAACACCAAGATCGCAGACGCTAATTTGCTCTGCTAGACCATGCGGCACGAGGGTTGTGCAATCCGTGCCCGCAGGAACAATCGCAATCATGCCCACCCCCATGTTGAATGCCCGCAACATTTCGTCGTCGGCAATATTGCCCCATTCCTGCAAGGACTGGAACACCGAGGGGATCATGGATCGCGACAAACAAAGGTCAGCAACAAGGTGCTCGGGGAACAGACGGACAAGGTTGCCGGCAATACCTCCCCCCGTGATATGCGCAAGCCCCTTAATAACAGGCGATGCACCCTGTTGCTTTGCCAACGTCTCTTTTAGCAGAGGCCAGTAAATCCGGGTCGGGGCAAGGGCAGGCAACACAAAGTCAGCATCTGTCTGCAGTGATCGCGACGCAAGCACATGACGGACAAGCGAAAACCCGTTGCTGTGAAATCCCGACGAAGCCAAACCAATCACACGATCCCCCGCCACAAGACGACGGTGGGGCTCTAGTTGGTGCTCCTTCTCGACCGCGCCAATCGCAAACCCACCCAAATCATAGTGGTTTTTGTCATACATCCCGGGCATCTCGGCGGTCTCACCGCCTACCAACAAACAGTCGGCTTGGCGACATCCCTCAACGATGCCATCAATCACTGCCTCGGCAACCCCCCGGTCGAGCGTGCCCGTGGCAAAATAATCAGAAAACCAATGGGCTTGCCCCCCATGACAGAGCAGATCGTTCACACACATCGCCACGAGATCAATGCCAATATTATGCCGAATCGTGTGCGGGTCGCCTAACCCGGCGGCAATTGCCTGCTCGGCAAGCAAAATCTTCGTGCCAACCCCATCGGTGCCGACCAACAAAACAGGATGATCATAACCCAAGGAGGGCACATCCAAAGCCGCAGCAAAGTTCAAGAGCGTCTTAAGCGGTGGCACAATCCGAGGGGCAACACCTCCAACTGCCCCGCCACGATGCCCAGCACCGTCGCGCAAGGTGGCAAGGTTTTGTGCTGCTTTCGCCTCAATGGCCTGGACAAAGGCCTCTCCCTTTTCCAGATTGACACCGCTTTCGGCATAGGTGTGCGGTTTGGGCGAAACAGAAGGGCTGAGCATGGGTTTCTCGGGGGAGATAAGAATGTGACCGCAAGGCAATGAACTGCCACACATCAATCAACAAGTAACACCTAAACAGGTGCCGCGCGCGCTGTTCGAACAGATAGGCACGATGCCTAATCACAGCAATGTGGTCAGATTCAACTGGCAAGTGTAACTTACCAAACGATGATTTAAAGGCTTCTCCTAGACAAAGCAAGAATCTCCCTACATTGCAAAAGGCAAGTAGGGATGCACCTCCGTCGCGGCGATGAGGACTGGCAACCCCGTTGGTGCTTGTGCGCAGGTGCTTATGTGCAGGGGCTTATGTGCCCCCCATCTCGCAACAAGGCTACGCTGGGGCTTATTGTGTGTGATACAGGAAAGAAGTATTATAGGCGGTATGGATACAAAGAAAACACATCGTCTGGGCTCTGCTGCGCGGCATGCCAAGCAGGTGCGGTGCTCCCACCGAGGCGCATTTCCGAAGTGGCTTGCGATCGGCTTATCCGTTGTTGCGGTGCTCGTTGCCCTGCCCGCCCATGCGCAAATCCGCGACCCCCTCGAGCCGGTGAACCGTACCATCGATCGTGGCAATCTGCTCTTCGTCGCGCTCATGTCGCCCACCCTGTACATTTGGAGCAAAGCTGTTCCCACCCCAGTGAAATATGGCGTCCAAAATGTGAATCGCAATTTAGGACGCCCCTTATCGGTCGTAAGCTCGTTGTTGCAGGCGGACATTGAGAACGCAGGGCTGAATTTCACCGCGTTCTGGACCAACACCTTGTTCGGTGGTTTTGGTCTCATTGACATCGGTGGAAGAATCGGCATCGATGACCGCAGAGAAGACCTTGGGCAGGTGCTCGCGGTCTGGGGCTTCGGCGAGGGTATCTATCTTGTCCTGCCCCTGCTTGGACCAAACAATTTGCGCGACACCATCGGCTTGGGGTTGAGCTTCACCCTGCCCCTCAACAGCAACATATACGGAGCTGATGTGCCCCCCGATATGGGGCTGGGCTTCACCGCCGCCGCACAGTTGGACAATGTCGCATCGAACAGCGCAACCCTGGTTGATATCTATCGCAATTCCCTCGATGCGTACTCGTCGATCAAGTCACTTTACGAGCAGAATCTGGCGCAAGAGATTTACAACGGCAATCCCCCGGTTGAAGCGGTCAGCGAC
>JAHZLG010000123.1 GCA_022599995.1 Alphaproteobacteria bacterium
GTGTAATTCCACTGAGCTAGCCGCCAGGCAACCAAGAGTAATTCCACTCAGCTAGCCGCCAGGCAACCAAGGGTAATCCCACCTAGCTAACCGCCAGGCAACCAAGAGTAATTCCACTCAGCTAGCCGCCAGGCAACCAAGAGTAATTCCACCTAGCTAGCTGCCGAGGTAGCTAACTGCCAAGGCAACCAAGAGTAATTCCACCTAGCTAGCTACCAAGGCAACCAAGGGTAATCCCACCTAGCTAGCTAACTAGCTAGTTAGCTAGGACAGTGTCCCTACATCTTGTCACCATTCGCCGGATGCAGTACGCTTTACAGTAGCAATGCTCTACAGTGGCAACGCTTCCACGGAGCAACGCTTCCACGGAGCAACGCTTCCACGGAGCAACGCTTCCACGGAGCAACGCTTCCACGGAGCAACGCTTCTGTTTTTGTCCTCTCCCTCAGAAGGAAAACCTCGTGACCGACTTCCCCCGACACACCCGAACACTGATCATTGGTGCGGGCATCCATGGGCTTAGCACCGCCTACCACCTTGCCACGAAACGCCGTGCCTTGGGCGAGGAACCGGGCATTGTCGTTATCGACAAAACGGCGGTTGCCGCAGGAGCATCGGGCATCGCATGTGGGGTTGTGCGCAACAATTATCTCCAAACCCCGATGCGCGCCCTGATGGCGCATAGTGTGGGGGTATGGGAGTCCGATCCTACCGCTTATCACTATCACTCGGTTGGCTACATCCATGCCGGCCCGGCGACCCTGACCGATAACCTCACCCGGGTGCACCAAGAGCAACAAGCGATGGGGTATCCCTCGACCTTGGTGACCGGTGAAGCCGAATGCAAAGCCTACATGCGCGATCGCCTGCACGATTGGCAGGCTACCGATACCGAAGTCATCCTTGATGAGCACCGCGGTGGCTATTCGAATAACACGAAGGCACTTCATGGGCTTGCGACGAAGGCCAGGGCGGCCGGGGTGCAGATCGTCGAGGGCGTTGCCGTTACAGCCCTAGACCACGATGGCAGCAAGGTGCGGAGCGTTTCAACCGATCAGGGGGCGATTACCCTCGACGAGCTTGTGATTGCGGTTGGGCCGTGGGCGCGCAGCATCTGGCAAATGCTCGACAAGCCTGCCGCTATCTCCTTCGGGGGAGCCGATGTGCCAATGTGGACATACTGGTCGCTGCAGGAAGGGGTGTTGAATGTTCCCCCCGAAACTCTGCAACAGAACGATGGCACAATGCCTCCGGTCATCCATCTGGATTCGCTGGTACCATTGCGTGCCCAAGACACCGGCGAGGTGGTGACCGATGGCATGTGGGGCATCTACTACAAGCCGGATTACCACTTCAACGGCATTCAAGGAGGTGCCATGCCCTTCGTGGTGCCGCAACCCCCATCGGAGGTGCACGTAGACCCCTACGGTCCTGCATCGCCGCATTTCGTGGTCGGGCGGTCATTTGCTCAGCTTTGGTGTGCCGCCCTAGCCTTCTGTCAGCAACGGTTCGAGGGATGCCTTGATCACTATCGCTGGGAACCCTCGGGTGGGATCGGGTGCTTCACCCCGGACAGCTTCCCCGTGTTCGACTGGGTCATGGACAATACCTATCTGATTGCCGACTCCAACCATGGCTACAAAATGATTGGGATTGGTGATCTGGTTGCCGATGTTTTGTCTGGGGATTCTCCGGCCGTCTTGGCCCCCTTCACCTTCGACCGGTTCGCGCGCAACGAGGGGTTCGCGACCTCAGAATCGCCCTTCCCCTGGAATTAAAGGGCGGGGGCGTCGTGCAGGGCACCGCTCCGCGGAACGGGGGACGTCGCGCCGCGGGGGACTACGCCCCGCAACTCTGGAGAGTGCCTGTGACATCCTACGCGGAATGCACAGGCACTAACTCCCTCTAGCTCTCTTCAGGCAACAGCTAGCATTCACGCTGACACTGTTGATGTGTGCGGCGTGCTAGTCGATCATCTCATAATAGGCTTCCCCGAGCTGCTCCTCAATGTATTGCGGCTCGATGGGAACAACACGTCCTGATGGCAGGGTGTCTAGCACAAATGGCCCGTAGGCAACCCGGATCAAGCGGTTGACGGGCAAGCCGAAGACGTGCTCGAGCACCGTTCGAATTTCCCGATTTTTGCCCTCCTTCAGGGCTAGCTCTATCCATTGGTTGCGGGCTTGATCGTCGGTATCGGGGGGGGGCGTGGTCTTTGTTGCCTGCGCCCTTCGGATTGCCGTTGGCTTCGCGGCGCTGGGTTTCATGACCACTGGCGGTTGCATGGTGATCTCGCCGTATTGCACACCCTCGTGGGTGACGCCTTCAGCAAGCTGTTGCTTGATCGCCTTCCAATCGGGGGATTTGCCATTGGTGTTGAACACGCGGGCATAGTATCGCCGTTCAAAGGCATTTTCGGGGAGCTCTAGGTAGCGTTTCAACGCACCATTGTTGCTTAGCAACAGTAGTCCAGAGGTATTCCAGTCGAGGCGTCCCACGGTCATCAGGTTTTGGGCAAAGTGGGGCAGCTCGTCGTAAATGGTCGGGCGTCCTTCGGGGTCGTGGCGGGTGGTGATGACCCCTGCGGGTTTGTGGAATGCCCAAAGGCGGGGCACGTCCGGCGGAGGGAGTAATTTGCCCTTCACCTTGACCGGCATGCGGACGGTCACATTCGTTGCGACATTGTAAACAGTGCGTTGGCCGATTGCGACGTCACCTTGTTGGATCAGCTCCTCGGCGAGTCTGCGCGAGTACTTACTGCTGAGGGCAATGCGACGTGCCAGCCGCATGCCGGGTTGCGATGGGCGGTTGTCATCGCTTTCGGCGTTGCGATCATCATAGTGGTCACCATGATCCCGATAGTCTCCATCGCGGCGGTCGCGGTAGTCAGGGCGGTCGCGGTAGCCTCCTCCTTCGCGACGGTCGCTATAGTCAGGGCGGTCGCGGTAGCTGCGGTCACCGCTATCGCGCCGATCACGGTCGCGATAGTCAGGACGATCGTGGTAGCTGCGGTCACCGCTATCGCGCCGGTCTCGGTCGGCATTATCAGACTGCGCCCCACTATCACGGTGGTCACCGCGGTCACTGCGGTCACTGCGGTCACCGCGAGCGGTTTCTTGTCCGGGCTCGCTGTGGGGGGACTGTGTAGGAGTCGCATCGGCTTCCACCGAGGCATCACCCCCTTTAGGCGACGATTCTAGCGACTCGGGTGCAAGGCTTGCTGCATCAGAAGCATCGGACAGCACCGGGGTGTCAGTGCTATTGGCCGCACCATCTTGCCCGTCTTCATTTTTGGGGTGATCGTCGTCGGGCTTCTTGTCGCGGGGACGAAAACCGTCAAACCCCGCTTGGGCTGCTTTGGGGAAACCGCCCCCGCCTGCACCGTCACGGTGTCCGCCATCGCGATTGCCATAGCTAGGACGATCGCTGCGGTGACCGCCATCATTACCACGGAAGCCGCCGCCGCCACCGCCTGCACCGTCACGGTGTCCGCCATCGCGATTGCCATAGCTAGGACGATCACTGCGGTGACCGCCATCATTACCACGGAAGCCGCCGCCGCCTCCACCGTCACGGTTGCCATAGCTAGGACGATCACTGCGGTGACCGCCATCATTACCACGGAAGCCGCCGTCACGGTTGCCATAGCTAGGACGATCGCCGCGATCGTTACCACGGAAGCCGCCGCCGCCCCCGCCTGCACCGTCACGGTTGCCGCCGTCACGGTTGCCATAGCTAGGACGATCGCCGCGATCATTGCCGCGGAAGCCACTGCCACCGCCACCATAGCTAGGACGATCGCCGCGGTCATTGCCGCGGAAGCCGCCGCCTCCACCACCGCCACCATAGCTAGGACGA
>JAHZLG010000124.1 GCA_022599995.1 Alphaproteobacteria bacterium
ATCTTCGCGAACAAGACCGGGTCTTCGACCGTGATGGTGACGTAATACTGTCCGGCATAGCCAAAATCGTCAGAGATCAACCTTGAGGTCTCGGGATCATTGTCGGCGTAAATGTACTGCAGGTTTTCGAGGGCTGTTTGGCTGAGGGGAGAATTAGCAGCTTGTCCGGGCAGGACGAAAGGCCCGAAATAACGGCCCTCGAGGCTGATGATTTCGTGCCCTTGTCGATTGTCCACCAGGTTCCCAAGCAGGATGCCATTTTTGGTCTGCGAGGATGAAAGCCCGTAAAAGGCATCGCGATCGAAGGCAAAGGAGATGGGTTGCACATCGTCGCGAACATCGATTGTGACGGTAAGCGTAGCCTCACCTTGATAGGGGTCGGCTGCCACCACAACGAGCGTGTGGGTACGTTCACTTGCAGTGTCGGCGGGGGTGATGACCCCTGAGCTGCTGCCAATCAGGAAGGTGGTGTCATCATCGGCTGGGGTGTTTTGCCACCGAATGCTTGATGCGACACAATGCTGTATGTGAGATGATCACCGTCTATATCGGAGAACATCTCGTTGATTGTGAGGGCAAAGTTGTCTTCGAAGGCGACATCGATCGAGAAGGTTGATTCCTCCGCTGTCGGCGCATTGTTGAGGGTGAGGGTGATTGACTTGCTGACCCCCAAATTGACCCCATTTTGAATGGCTTGTACTTCAAGAATATAGGGAGACGCCGCCGCAAGATAATCTTCCGTGCTGAGGTTGTTGTTGTCGTGGCGAAAGGCGCCGAGTGCGGTGTTGTCGACTTCGATGAGGGTGCCACTAACGACTTCTAACCCTTGGTAGAGTCTTGCGCCAAACCCGATGGTTGCTTGCTCTTCGTCGTGGAAGAGGTCGGCCGGGTTGATGGTGACGTATTCGCCGGACTGGGCGAATGTGTCGGTGAGTCGGTCGGAGGCCGCGGGCATCAGATCGCCGCTTACCGTGAAGGTGAACACCTCCGAGGGGTAGGTTTCCAGCGGGGTGATCAGGTCGAGGGTGACGGTGTACGTCCCTCCGTATGTTTGCCAATCGGTGCCAGTGAGGTGCGTCCCGTCGTATCCGATATCGGTTAAGGTATACTGGTCATCTTTTCCGGCGAATTGGACTATTCCCGAAACATTGATTTGCGGGCGGCTAAGGTTGGGGGCGAGATCGCCGACGCTGATCCCCCCGTCCATAGCGACTTGCGCTGTGGTGAGCCCTTGGAAGGTTGCCTCGGTGGCATTGAGTGGCGAGAAAGTAAAGGTGAACGGCAACACGCTTTGCGTCTGGAAGCTATCGAACGCGATCACATCGACGATGTAGACGCCATCGGCTATGGTGCTTGGATCGCCATTGGGAACAAGCTCGTCTCCGCTGACGGCGAGACTAACCCAGCTTGGCGCGTCATCACTTAGGGAAAAGGTGATCGAATCGCTTTCTGCGTCAAACACCACGGTGGTGAGGTCAACGGAAAAATTGGGGCTCGTTGTGAGCACTTTTTCTTGAAGGGCTTCTGCCGAGGCAAATGGTGCCGTGCTTAGGGTGACCGTGAGGATTTGCTCGGCCAGGAGCTGTTGGTCGTTATCGATTGCGGCGAGGGTGATGGTGATCTGTCGGTTTGGTCCTAGATCGCCTGCTTTCAGCACGTCGAGGTCGATCGACAAGTAGGGTGTGGCGTGTGTTCCTTCGAACAGATCATTGGCGAAGAGGCTTATCCCAGCGGGCAGGGTGCGCGTGGTCTGTTCTGAAAGGGCGAGGGTGATGGGGCTTTCGTCGAGGAACAACGTATCGACAGGGATTGGGACAATATCGCCGGTTTGCCTGAGGGTACTGTTGGTAATGGGGGCAAAAACATCCCCGGTGATGGTCACGAAATTGATGGCGATTTGCTCCTCGGCACCGATGGTCGCGGTGATCGAGAAGGCATAGATACCGGGGGCACTTGTTATTGCGTCTTGGGCATTTTGGCTGGTGATAAGCCCCGATGTGCTGTCGTAGGTGAGTCCAGTGAGTGTGGTGTGCGTTGTGGCAAACCCCCCGGCAGGGGCATTGCCGTTGTTCCACCGTGTGCCGGTCACGGTATAGGTTACACTGCTGTCGGGAATGGCGAGGATGTTGCCAATGTCGAGTCCACCATCACGGGCGACATCTGCCAACTGCACATTATCGAGAGCCGTCTCATCGATCCGCAACCCTTGGTTGCTGTATGTTACGACGAAGTCGGTAAAGCCTTGACTGCCACCGAATCCGTCGGTGGCCAACACCCGGTAAGTGTGGGTCTCGTTCGATCGGGCGGCAGTAACGTTGAGCATCCCAGTGGTGGCATCGAAGGTCAGCCCGGTGGAATCGGAGGCAACCACAAGATATGACAGGGTGTCATTGTTTGGATCGATCAGGTAGTGCCCGGCTGCGATGGACAGGGGTTGTGTGTTTGCGATGTTGATGTTGATTTGTGAACTGAGGGCGACAGGATCATTGTTAGGGGTAAGGGTAACGCTGTTTGATATGCCGGTATTGTACCCGTCGATCACGAGATCGAAGGTTGCGACAAGCTCGGGTTGCGTGCCTCGGTTTGTGGGGTAGATGCTTTGTGGGTCAACAACAAATTGTAATTGGTCTTCGTCGAAGGTAATCCCGCGCGGCAACTCGGTGCTTTCGTCGAGGACGATGGTGAAGGCATCATCATCGCGGAACAGGTCGGCGATTGTTAGGTCGAGGGTGTTATCACTTTGGGTGATTTTGATCCCATCATTGTCGTTGTCCACGAAGGCGGAGCCGGTGATGGTGAGGACGTATTCCGTTTCGGGCAGGGTGACGCCGCCGGGTTGAACGACGCCGACCGTGATCGAGTACGTCCCGGGGCTTTCCAAGAGGTCGGGTGCTTCGACCACGCCGGTCTCGGGGTTATAGCGAATGTTTTCGACCGCTCGTTGGTATTGCCCATTGCCGTAGCTCGCGACAGCTGAGACGGAGAAGGTGGTGCCTTCGCTGCTATAGTGCACGAGATCGCCGATAGAGAAGCCATCCACGGCGTTTGTTTCAAGCAGGCTTAGTTCGCTTGGCGGCTTATAGTCGTTGTTCTCGAGCTGATAGGGGTTATCGATCGTAATGGTTGCGGTGGCAGTGATGCCGTAGCCATCGGTTGCTTCTACGGTGACGGTGTAATTGTTCGGGGCGATGCTGTTGGGGAGGACGAAAACCCCGGCCGATGCTTGAAAACCTCCCTCGAGGGCGGCCAGATGTTCGGATGCATCGGTGAGGCTATAGATCAGCTGATCGTTATCGTCGTCTCTGAAGTGTTCCCATGCATTGTATATTGCGGCATTTGCGGTGAGTGTCGGCTGGATTGACGCGGTGTACTCGTTGAGCATGGGGTCATTGTTCAACGTGACGGTGATGGTCTGGGTGGCTCTTTCTACGCCGTCGGTTGCCACAAGCCTAAGTGCGACGGGTTCGTGCCCTTGCAGGCGGAGCTCTTCGCTATCGACAGTTATTTTTCCCGTGCTTCGGTCAAAGTCGATGCCTTGAATGGGATCGATGTCGAAGGTGATGAAAAAGGTACTATCGCTGCGGAACAATTCCAGCAGGTCAATATCTATGGTGCCGGATTCTTGGCTATAGTGGCGTTCTACTTTGGG
>JAHZLG010000125.1 GCA_022599995.1 Alphaproteobacteria bacterium
AATCCCGTTGGGGTCGCCATACTACAAGAATACCTAGCAGCTGATCCGTCAGTGCGGACGTAGATAGCGAGTTGTGCCGAGATAGAGCACCCAAGAGGGCTATAGATAACGCACTTGGGCTCTGCGAACAAAGAGCACCTAATATGACTACCTCCGTGACCGATGCACGTCATGCCTCGGTATCCGCCGCCGGCAAGCACCCGACGCTCATCAGAACCAGTCGAACCTAAGAAATTCAGCCGAAGACCGTGCGAAAAGCCGCGGCCAGGGGACTGCCCCATCTCTCAATGCGGGCTGGGGTCACGGGATGGATCAGGTCTTGCCGCACCTCGATTGCCATGGCATCGGCTCGAAAGGCGACGCCGTGTCGCTCGCACGTCCAATTGGCACCTGTAATAGCCGAGTAGGGTTGGTTATCACCAATCGCACCGACATTGGCGATACGCAGGGCATCGATCATCGCAAGGGCCCGCGTGGGCTGGTGATTCCACAACACGCCGTAAACCCACGGACGCCCCTGTTCGATGCCGCGCGCACGGTCTGTTTCCAGGCAAGGTGTGCAAGAATGAATCGCCGCAATGCTAGGATAAACCCCATGCCGGGCGTGATGAAGCATCATCGCACGGGTTATGGCGTGGTGATAGGGCTCGTGGAGACGCTCGACGCGCCGAAGACGCTCGGCAACCGTAAGCTGCTGGTTCGCGGGGATCACGACGCCATCAGCCTCTTCGGGCACTGCGTCGGCATCCCCGGGGAGTCGATTCGGGTCAACAACCAAGCGCGAAAAACGGCTAATAACCGCAGAAACATTCAAGGCATTGGCCAACCAACGGGTCATTGCCTCCGCCCCAAGGTCGTAGGCAATGTGGGTTTGCATCACAGCAGACGACAAGCCGAGGGCGTTGGTGTCGGGGTCGGGGCGGGGGTGGGGGTTCGGTGCTGCGTTGTTGCTCGCCCCGTGCTTTGTGTTATGCGGTGCTTTATGCGTTGCGTCTTGGTCTTCCTTGTGCTTTATCCCTTGCTGTTCGTCGGCACTGCCGCTCGAGCCGTTGCCCACCCAAGCCGGCACGACTGCCGAGGCATGGTCGCAAACCAACAACAACGGCAGTGATGGCTTCGTGGCGTCTGAGGAAAGATGCTCGTAGGCCTCAGCCGGTGTTGGCGTGAAGAACAGTCCATGCAGATCATCGGCGGCATGGTGCGGAGAAACGTGGCTATGCGCTGCGTGGTGGAGGGTGGTCATCTCATCATAACTAACAAATTATGCCCGAAAAATCACTCTTTCCTCCGCATCAGCTCTACGATGGGCGTTTGAAAGCCTGTGCCGCTCGAATCGAAGCACACCCGCTGCCCCTACACCCCCAATGCAGTCACACCCAGACCAACCCGCTGTGTGGCGATGTTGTGACCATTGGTGTTGCAAAAAACAGTGCGGGACAGAATGTCTTTGGCACCAAGACACGCGGGTGCTTGCTTTGTCTTGCTGCGGCGACGATTGTCTGCGAAATCGGCAAGGCGACCTTGCCGCTCTCGTCGTTTGACGCGTGGTTGAGGGCAATGATCGACGCGATTGGCAATCCCTCCCCCGAGGTCGCGACGCGCGGGGACTCCTTTGGAATCCTTATCAATCAGGTCAACACAAGCACTGCCAGTGACCTAGACGCCCTCATGTACGTTCGGCATTTCCCCCCTCGTCGGCAGTGTGTGACGTTGCCGTTACAAGTCGCACAGACCGTCGTGGCATCGATCGGTGACGAACCCGAGCGAAGAGGATGATTGAGACGACGACAGCGCCTGCTTTGACAGCATCAAAGCTCTGCCCTATGGTTCTTCGCCATGCACGATTCCTCACCCGCACCCGCTGAATCAGACCGCCAGCGCGAACCTGCACCCTTGTTGACCGATCCGGTGGCTGCTCCTCTTGGCGATCCCTACAATTTGTCGAGCTGGATGCAACCGGTCGACACCGGCCTCGTTGCAACCGCCAGCCGCGACCAAGAGGGAATCGAGGGAAACCACTCGACAATGCTCACTGATGATGATGCAGTGCGCGATCTTGATATTCGCACGTGGAATCCGAATGCCGAGGGTGCTTCCCTTGCCCCCCTTGCCCAGGGCGTGGCAGAGACAATGCACAGCGATTCGCAAACCAGCGTCGATCTTGCCGCTGGTCGTGACCGTGATCACGCCATGCAGTCGGCGTCCCCCGCCGAGCCATCCGCACGCACCAGCGATGATGATACGACAGCGACACCCGACAACGATGAGATTGTTGCGGCCCTGTCTTCGGTGTTTGACCCCGAAATTCCCGTCGACATATACTCGCTGGGACTGATCTATGCGGTCGACATCATGCAGCATGATGTCCACCTAACGATGACGCTCACCACCCCCAATTGCCCGGTCGCGGGCAGCCTGCCGCAGGAAGTCGCCGACACGGTGGTAGCCTGCCCCGGAGTGGAGAACGTGTCAGTAACCCTAACCTTCGATCCGCCTTGGACCATCGATTCAATGTCGGATGATGCCCGGCTTGTCCTTGGTTACTAACCCGCACCGGTGACTCGCCCGCATCGGTTACTCGCCCGCACCGGTGACTTGCCCGCTTCGGTGACTCGCCCGCTTCGGTGACTTGCCCGCTTCGGTGACTTGCCCGCTTCGGTGACTTGCCCGCTTCGGTGACTTGCCCGCTTCGGTGACTCGCCCGCTTCGGTGACTTGCCCGCTTCGGTGACTTGCCCGCTTCGGTGACTAATCCGTATCAGATGGGAAAATGGCGCGGAAGGCATGCGCGTTCAAAACGCTGAGAGCGGCCTTGCTTGCCTCGTTGATGTGTCGGTTGCTTAGGCCTTTCTGGTGTCACCCGCATCACATGCCCCGGTGGAGCACGGCAGGCAAGCCGCTTGTGTTTTCCCCAGTGCGTGCTTAGTTTTCCACCTGCCGATCTATTCTGCCGGTCGCCGAAGTAGCTCAGAGGTAGAGCAACTGATTCGTAATCAGTAGGTCAGGAGTTCAAATCTCCTCTTCGGCATTGGATTGGCTCTGCCCGAGCGGCATTCAGTCACGCGTCGGAAGAGTGGGGGTGCGGTACCACTGCATACAGAGATTTGCCGCTCAACGAGCGGGCTAGCCTGTGCGTTTGCTGTGCGGATAGCCTGTACATGAGCACGCAGCAGGCTCTTGCCTGCCTTGATCTTCCCTCCTGCCCCCCTCCCCCCCCCTGCCCCCTCCCTCCCCACTTCCCCTCTCCCTTTCTCAATTTTCGTTTTCGCCGACTCAATCCTTAGGAAGGATCAACACCAATGACTGTTTCTTTGTCTCGCTCGTTCAATCGAGCCGCCTCACGACTTGCCCGCGCCACTGTTGTGGCATCGGGTCTTGTGCTCGCCTCGACCTTTGCCGCCTCTGCGCAACAGGTCACCGTTGCGGTGACCTCAATTGTGGAACATCCTGCCCTCAATGCCGTGCGCGATGGCATCAAGGATTCCTTGGAAAAAGCAGGCTACACAGAAGGTGATAATCTTGAATTCGTCTTCGAAACTGCCCAGGGCCAACCAGCCATCGCCAAACAAATTGCCGACCAATTTGTCGGGGAAGAAGCTGACGTGTTGGTGGGTATTTCTACTCCCTCTGCGCAAGCACTGATCAGCACGGGGACGCAAATCCCGATCGTGTTCTCCGCCGTGACCGACCCTGTCGGGGCTGGCATTGTGCCGACCATGGACCCCGCTGGCGGCAATGTTGTCGGTATCAGTGATCTGTCGCCCGTGGCTGCGCAAATCGCCCTGATTGGCAAACTCGTCCCAGATGTGAAGTCAATCGGCATTGTTGCCAATCCCGGTGAAGACAATTCCCGTACCCTCGTTGCCCTTGCCCGCGCCGCGGCGCTCGAACAAGGTTTCGAGATTTATGTTGCGGCCGCCAATAGCACCTCACAAGTCTATCAGGCAACCCAATTCCTGGTTGACCGCGTTGATGCTATCTATGTGCCGACCGATAACACTGCCGCCGCCGCTATCGAGTCGCTGATCTCTGTTGCCAACAGCCGCAAAATCCCTGTGATCAGTGCCGAGACCTCGCAGGTTGAAGCCGGTGCCCTCGCCGCGGCCGGATTTAACTACTACGATGTCGGTGTGGAAACGGGCGATCTCGTCGTCTCTATCCTCAACGGTGCCAATCCCGGCGAGTTGGCTTCATCGACCGTGCAACGTACCGAGCTTTACTTGAACGCTCGGGCGGCTTCTGCCCTCGGCATCACCCTTTCCGATGATGTTCTTGCAAGTGCAAAAGAAGTGATTCGATAAGCGCAGGCGCAACCCCACGACCCTTTTCTTAAAAGCCCCTCTACTCGTGCAGTGGAGGGGCTTTTGTTGTTCATGCAGGTGTCCCTCGCCTTACGCCCTCCCTCCGTCGATGCAAGAACCATCGCGGGAACATTCACTGGTCAATCTCACTGATGTCTCTTTTTGCCTTTTTCGGTGCCGTCGAGTTAGGGCTGATCTATGCCCCGCTTGCCATCGCCGTGTTGCTGTCCTTTCGGATACTGCACTTTCCTGATCTGACCGTTGATGGGAGCTTTCCGCTTGGCTCGGCGGTTGCGGCGGCCAGCATCGTCGGCGGACTCGACTATATCACCGCGACAATCCTAGCCTGCTGTGCAGGAGCAATCGCTGGATTCATCACTGCCTACCTGAATCAGCGGTTTGGCATTCTTCACCTGCTCGCCTCCATTCTCACGATGGTGGCGTCTTTCTCGGTAATCCTGCGCATCATGGGTCGCCCTAACCTGCCCTTGCTCAATCAGGTTACCCTGCTCACCCCTTTCGCGACCCTCGGCGATAATCTGGGAATAAGCCCGCTCTACAGCAAGTCGTTGGCGGCGTTGTTTATTGTTATCATTGTCGCGTCTTTGGTCGTGGCCCTGCTCTATACCGAGTGGGGAGTCGTCATGCGCGGGGTCGGCGAAAACCCGAAAATGGCACGCGCCAACGGCATAAGGACGAAAAACGTGATCTATGCCGGGATGGCACTGTCCAATGCCCTTGCCGCCCTGAGTGGTGCGCTGTTTGCCCAGTGGGTGGGCTTCGCTGATGCCACGCTAGGGGCAGGCACAATCATTTATGGGCTAGCCGCCGTTATCATCGGAGAAAGCCTTCTGCGGCCGCGTGGGATGTGGCTGGCAGTCATCGCATGCATGGGGGGGATGATTCTGTATCGCGTGGCAATTGCCGTTGCCCTGAATGTTGATGCGATTGGATTGAAACCCTCGGATTTGAATTTGGTCACTGCCACCATTGTCGTGCTTGCGCTGATTCTGCCGAAAACCACGTGGCATCGCCAAATAAAAACCATGCTGTCGCGAGGTCGTGATGCTTGAACTGCAAAATATAGACGTTGTTTTTGCCCCGCATACCCCGCTCGCAACCACCGCCCTGCGGGGGCTGAGCATCGCGATTGAACCGCAACAAATCTATGTCGTGATCGGCGCGAATGGTGCCGGCAAGTCTACTTTCCTCAACGTTATTGCTGGTGATGTGATGCCCACGGCGGGGAGCATTCGCCATGAGGGCAAGGACATTCTGCGCTATCCCCCGCACATGCGGGCGCGGCACTTTGCCCGTGTCCTTCAAGACCCGCTTGCTGGGACTTGTGCTGATCTCTCCATTGCGGAAAACCTGTCGATTGCCTATCGCCGCGGGCAATCGCCAAAATGGCGCTGGGCCCTCTCGCAGACGAAGCGGCAATTGTTTCGGTCGAAGCTGCAAGAAGTGGGCATTGGATTAGAAGAACGACTCGATGAAAAGGTGGGCAGTCTTTCGGGGGGGCAACGTCAAATTCTTTCGGTC
>JAHZLG010000126.1 GCA_022599995.1 Alphaproteobacteria bacterium
ACCAGCGGCAAGAGCAAATCTATGCTCGACTCTTTCAAACCGGAGAAAGAAGAAGATGTGATGCGCCTCAAGGCAATCCAGAACGACTTGCACGAGCTCTTCATCGCGTGGGTCGCCGAGCGTCGCGCCGCAAGCATCGATGAAAACCGCGAAGACAATTTTGACGGCAGCTTCTGGCTCGGTGAGGAAGCCGTCGAGCGCGGCTTTGCCGACGGCATCGGTGAAGTCCACGGGGTTATGCGCACCGTCTATGGTGAGAAAATTCGCCTCAAATATGCCGAGCAGAAAGTTGGTCTTTGGAGCATGTTGCAGAGCTCGGCGATGGGGCGGGGATCGGTGGGGCACGATGCGGCACTTGTCCTTGCAAACACGACCACGAGCAACCCGCCTTGGGTCGCGGCGGCAGTGAATGAAACCGCCGATCTGGCCACTCGCCAATCCATGCTTCAACGCTATGGGCTGACGCCTTAGGCTATTGTTCGGGGGGGTGCCCTGCGATTAGCACGGTGCCCTACTCGGCACGGCGGAGGGGCGGAGGGGCGGCGGCGGGGCTGACCCCCCTCAACAACGCCCGGTTTTGATGCCGATCTGCTGCTCCACCGATCGCCCCACCTGCAAGCCCCCGCCTGTAGCCCTCACCCGCTGCTCCCACCTGTTGCCTCACCCGCTGTTCCCCTCACTGCCTCATTAGTACCGACGCCATGTATGCCGACGAGTTCACGCAGGAATCCGTTTTTTCACGCCGTGCCGTGATGCTGCTCGGCGCACAAGGCCTGCTCACCGCCGGATTGGTCGGCAGACTATACTATCTGCAAATCCTCGAACGCGATCGCTACCAACTGCTTGCCGATCAGAACCGCCTGAATGTGCACCTGATCCCCCCGACCCGCGGCCGTATCTTCGACCGCAACGGCGAACCAATCGCCGTGAATCGCCAGAGCTATCGCGCCCTCATCATCCCCGAGCAAAGCAAATACATCGTCGCGACCCTAGAGAAACTTGCCCAGCACGTGACTCTCCCCGACGACGTGCTCGATCGGATCGCCGAACAACGCCGCCGTACCCGCCAATCGTTTGTCCCGATCGAAGTCGTCAGCAACCTTAGCTGGATCGAAGTGAGTCGAATCGAGGTCAACGCCCTCAACCTGCCCGGCGTGATCATCGATGCGGGACAACGCCGTATCTACCCCGCCAAAGAATCAACCGCCCACGTTATCGGCTATGTTGGTGGCGTCGACTCCACGCAGATCAAGCAAAACAAATTGTTCGCCCTGCCCGGATTCAAGGTAGGCAAATCGGGGGTCGAAGAGCAGCTCGATGATGTGCTGCGCGGCAGCGGAGGCACCAGCCGCGTCGAGGTCAATTCAGCTGGACGGATCATCAAAGAGGTCAACCGGCGTCCCGCCGAGCCCGGCGTGAATGTCTGGAGCAGTCTGGATAACAATCTCAGCCATTTTATCTATGAGAAACTCAAGCGACACCGCCGCGCTTCAGCTGTGGTGATGAATGTGCACTCGGGCGAGGTGCTGGCGATGGTGTCCGTTCCTTCCTACGATCCGAACCAATTCGCGAGCGGAATCGATGAAGCCACCTGGAAAAAGCTAACCACCGATCCAGATCACCCCCTCACCAACAAAGCAATCACCGGACAGTACCCCCCCGGATCAACGTTCAAAATAGCAGTGCTTGCCGCAGCCCTCGAAGAGGGGATTTCTCCCAAAACCGAAATCGTGTGCAGAGGGGCGATCAATTACTCCGATCGGCGTTATCACTGCTGGAAACGCGGCGGGCATGGCAGAATCGATGCCACCGGCGCGATCCGTGAATCGTGCGACGTGTGGTTCTATCGCATCGGGGAACAACTTGGCATCAACAAGATCGCCGAGTACGCAAAAAGATTCGGACTGGGTACCAAACCCGATATTCCCCTCCCGAATGTGAAGCCGGGGCTTATCCCGACAAAAGACTGGAAACGCGCCAACTACGACGAAATTTGGTACAACGGTGAAACCCTGATCTCTGCCATTGGGCAGGGGTATTGCCTTGCCACCCCCCTTCAGCTGGCGATGATGACCGCGCGGATTGCAAGCGACGGAATGGCCATCAAGCCGTCGCTTTTCCGCAGCAACAAAACGACGGTGCCCTCGTCGCCCTTGTTCCAACCCTTCTTCCCATCTCTGGGTCTCTCTACCGCAGCACTGCGGGTGATCCAGCAAGGCATGTGGGAGGTCGTCAATACCCCCAAAGGCACGGCATTCGGTGCACAAAGCTGGCACGAAGAGTGGAAATTCGCCGGCAAAACGGGCACTTCGCAGGTTCGCTCGATCTCGGAGGAGGAGCGGCGAGAAGGCGTGCTTAGTAACAAAGACATTGCATGGGCAAGGCGCGACCACGCCGTGTTCGTGGGATATGCGCCCTATCACGATCCGCAATATGCCGTGTCGGTGCTGATCGAGCACTCGGCAGAAGGGTCGGGCGGGGCAGCCCGGTTTGCTCGCGACGTCTTCGACTACATCCGCACCGACGTCCACCCGCAAATCCTGAAAAGCACTGGCGAGACTGCCGCTGCGCCCCCCGCCGAAGACGGGGCTCCGACGATGGCATTCCTTGCAACCTCCTCAGTATCGTAAGGGATCACCGTGGGCGCGCTCAAATCAGTCAATTGGACAATCGTCTTGCTGGTCATGCTGATCGGCATGATCGGAGTCGCCATCCTCTATTCGGCAGCTGGGGGCTCTTGGGGGCCGTGGGCGCAGAATCATGGCATCCGCTTTGGCGCGGGTCTCATTATCATGCTAACGCTGGTTTTCGTGAACATTGCTTGGGTTTATCGCGTCGCCCCCTTCCTCTACATCGCCATGCTGTGCATGATCTTGCTGGTCGAATTCATCGGGCTCACCGGATCAGGAGCGCAGCGTTGGCTCGGGGTGGGAAGCCTGCGGATACAGCCGTCCGAGCTGATGAAGATCACCATCGTGCTGTTCCTTGCCTGGTACTTTCACCGCCTGAGCCACGAAGAAGTGGGACGCATCCGATACCTTATCGTGCCCCTGATTGCCATTGCCCTGCCGACCTTCTTGGTATTGCGGCAACCCGACCTGGGCACGGCAACCGTCCTGTTCCTTGGCGGGGGGGCACTGTTCTTTCTCGCCGGGGTCCGCATTTGGAAATTCGTCCTCGCCGGGGCGGGAATGGTAGGAGCCGTCTTCGTTGTCTGGCAATTTCACATTCTTGCCCCGTATCAGGAGAATCGGATTCGCACCTTCCTCGATCCTGATACTGATCCGCTCGGCAGTGGGTATCACATCACGCAGTCGAAAATCGCCCTGGGCTCGGGCGGGCTCACCGGCAAAGGGTACATTCAAGGGACGCAAAGCAACCTGAATTTTCTTCCCGAAAAACATACTGATTTTGTGCTCTCGGTGATGGCCGAAGAATTCGGCATGCTCGGCATGCTGACCGTGATGACCTTATACTTCTTGCTGATCTTCATGGCGTTCGTGGTGGCGACGGGCACGCGCGCGACCTTTGCCCGCCTGATTGCCTCGGGGGTTGGGGTGACCTTATTCATCTACTTCTTCGTCAACCTTGCCATGGTGATGAGTCTGGTGCCGGTTGTCGGCATTCCGTTGCCGATGATCTCATATGGGGGCACGGCGATGCTCACGGCGATGCTGGGGATAGGATTGGTGCTCAACATGTATCGCAACCGCGGTGTGTGGCTTAGCCGAACGGGTGCCGCAGAATAGGAGGCAAGACCGTGTCCACCTTCATTGCTTGCCTTTTCATCTGTCGTTTCTAGCCTGCTTCGGGTGACTCCCAGCGTCTGCCTCGGATGACCACCACGGCGTCTGCCTCGGATGCTCCGCTGTATCCCCGCCTGTTTCTTCCCTGCCGGGGCCCATCTTTTTCTTTCATTCTTTCATTTGGCAGGTCCTTGCTCTATGTCCGAGCCCTATATTCGCGTCCGTGGCGGGGTCTCGCTGACCGGTTCAACAGTGGTAAGCGGTGCGAAAAATGCTGCCCTGCCCCTGCTTGCCGCGACTGCCCTACAAGAGTCACCCGTGATCTTACGCAATGTGCCGCGCCTGCGCGACGTGCATGCCATGATTACCCTGATGGAGAGCTACGGAGCATCATGTGAGTGGCAAGCCGAACCGCTCGATGTGGCGCATTCTGGTGTTGCCGCTTCGCCGCATCGCGACGCGGCCGCTTCCTCTTCCTCTGCCTCTTCAACGATAGGTGCCGTTCCTTCAACCTTGCGCGTCCACCATGACTATCGATCGCCATCTGCGCCGCAATGGGAGGCCGCAAGTCAAACTCGAACAGGTATCCTCATCCTTGGGGCACACTTGGCACGCTTTGGCAAGGGGCTCGCCAGCTTGCCCGGTGGCTGTCCAATCGGTGAACGCCCCATCGACCTGCACATTCAGGGGTTACGTGCCCTCGGTGCCGAGATAACCATCTCAGGAGGGTATGTGCACGGGGTCGCGAAGACCGGGTTGCGCCCCGCAGACATACATTTGCGCTTTCCCTCGGTTGGGGCGACTGAGCACCTCATGATCGCCGCATGCGGGGCTTTTCCCGCGCACGATCCGAATAGCAGTGCCCCCCCCCTGACAACGACCACGACGAGCCCTGAGGCATCAGTAACCACCATCCGCAATGCAGCCCGCGAGCCAGAGATCGTGAATCTTGCCGCCCTGTTGAACGCCATGGGGTTTGTGATCGAAGGGGCGGGCACGCACTGCATCCGTGTTCACGGGCGTTGCCTTCATGGGGAGAACACCAAAACAGCAACCTCCAGCATCGCTGCAGACGCCACGAAAACCGCCGCAACCGCCGTAACCGAGGTTGCCGTGATACCCGACCGCATCGAGGCAGGCACCCTCTTGCTGGCAGGGCTGATGACCCGTGGGGATATTCGTCTCGATCGCGTCGCGACGTCATCGCTCGACAAGCCCATCTTAGACCTATTATCGCAGGCGGGCACCATCGAAGACGAACAAATGCTGCATCCCACGGGAGCTTCCCGCGCCGGTGTTGATCATCGTATTCGCTATCGGGTAACCGAGGCAGGGTTCCGCAGCATTGGCGGCACAACCCTCACGACGGCGCCATGGCCGGGATTCTCGACCGATCTGCAGGCTCAGGTCATGGCGACACTCAGCGTGGCAGGAGCCAAAGATGCCCCCTCGCGCATTGTCGAGACCATCTTCGAGAACCGCTTCCAACATGCCGCCGAATTACGCCGTCTGGGGGCAAGGATCACTGTGTCGCATGCCACTGCCGACATCGAAGGAGGCGCAACCCTGATCGGTGCTGACGTAGATGCCACTGACATTCGGGCATCGGCATGCTTGGTCTTGGCGGGACTCGTTGCCGAGGGAGAAACACGGGTGCACGGGTTGCATCACTTGGATCGCGGCTATGACAATCTGCACCGCAAGCTGGCAGCTTTGGGGGCGGATATAGCCCGTTTGGACTGACCGACAGGGGGTGGGGAGTTGAGAGTGGGGAGGGGGGAAGCGAAGCATTGCCTCCGCCGCCTCCCGCCCGTCGCACCAATACCCGGACGCACACCGGTGACATCCCCTCGCGAGCAAGCCCTCCGGACAACCTACAGCTAAGTGTCCTTCCACGGAGGAGGCCGTTTGTGGCGAAAGGCATCTATCCCCGCCTGCGCCTCGTCGCCTGCCCGCACTGTGGCAATAAGCTGGGCATTGTCCCACTTGGTCGTTGCCGGGGTGGGGGGGGTGAACAACGCCTTCGTGCGAGCCATTGCCGCAGGGGCGTGGCATAGGTTATCGACAGCCCACGCTTGGGTCTCTGCAAGATCATCGACCTCCTGAAGGGCGAATTGCATGGCGACCGCTTCGGAGGCATCGATGATCTCGGTCGTCAACGCATAGCGCAGGGCAACGCGCCTGCCAAGCGATCGCGTCAGATAGGGCGAGATTGTCGCAGGCACCAAACCAATGGCCACCTCGGGCAGTCGGAAGGTTGCGGCCGTGGTCACCATGACCATGTCGGCAGCCGCAGCGAGGCCGAAGCCACCCCCATAGGCAGCCCCATGCACGTGGGCAATCACCGGTGCCGCGTGTTGGTTCACCGTCTCAAGCATGGTTGCCAGAACACGGGCTTGCGAGGTGTTTTCCTCGGGCGCGGCCAGTCCACTGGTCTGCATGCCGTGCAAATCGGCTCCTGCACAAAAGTGCTTTCCTATGCCGTGCAAGACAATGATTTGGTGTCGGTGATGGATCAGCAAAGCAGTGAGCTCGATCATCATGGCGAGTGACAGGGCATTAGCTGCCTCAGGCCGGTTGAGTCCAATGGTGGTGATCCGTCCTTTCGTGTGGGTAAGCAGGGTGTCATCGGGCATGGCGGGCATGGCATTCGGGGAAAGGAGGAAGAGCGCACAACAAACACCCCGGGGCAACCGAAAACTACCCGCAACCGCGCACAGAGCTGCCGAGAGGTTAAGACAACTGCCGAGAGGTTAAGACAACTGCCGAGAGGCTAAGACAACTGCCGAGAGGCTAAGACAACTGCCGAGAGGCTAAGACAACTGCCGAGAGGCTAAGACAACTGCCGAGAGGCTAAGACAACTTCAGGGGCTGGGTGTCGCAGGGGTGAGGTGTCGCAAGCTTATGGCACTGGTGTCGCACGGGTGTCACACGGGTATTGCACTGGTGTCGCACGGGTATGGCACTGGTGTCGCACGGGTGGGGGGTTGCATGCTTATGGCACGAGTGTCGCACTGGTGTCGCACTGGTGTCGCACGGGTGTCGCACGGGTGTCGCACGGGTGTCGCTAAAAGCGGAACACACCAAACGAGGTCGTCGATTGGGCAGAGCTATCAAGTTTTTCACGCGATGCGCGTGCCACAATCCGCCTCGCCTGAATCAAAACGGCGCGCGTCTGATCGGTGGCGATGATGCCGTCATCCCATAGCCGTGCCGACGCGAAAAGGGCATGGCTTTCGGCGTCATATTGTGCGGCGAGCTTCGCTATTTTTTCGTCCGGGGCGGGAGGCGGAGGCGAGCTATTCCCCCCGACCGCATCGTGTTGGTGATCGTGCTGGTTGCCAGTTTGCTGGGTGCTAACTTGCTGACTACCGCCTTGCTGGTTGCCAGTTTGCTGACTGCCGCCCTGTTCGTTGCTCGGCTGCTGATGACCCTGTGCGCGGCGTAGGGCTTTGATGGTTGTGAGCACGTTCGCGGCCTGCTCGCCGCCCATCACGGCGATCTTGGCAGTCGGCCAGCTGAACAGGAAATTGGGGCTGTAGGCACGTCCAGCCATGCCGTAATTGCCAGCACCGTAACTCTTGCCGGCGATCAGGGTGATCTTCGGCACCGTGACCGATGCGACCGCATTGACCATCTGAGCACCGTGTTTGGCAATTCCGGCTTGTTCGTATTGGGCACCGACCATGAACCCGGTGATGTCGTGGATGAACAACAAGGGCACATCCAACCGATCGCACAGCTGGACAAATTGCGCCCCCTTCTGGGCAGCCTCCGAGAACAAGACGCCAAGGTTTGCCACAATGCCGATCGGGTAGCCGTCGATGCGGGCAAAGGCCGTGAGCAAGGTCTCGCCGTAGCGGGGCTTGAACGGATCGATCGACTCGGCATCGCAGAGTGCGTCGAGCACCTTCCCCATCGGCACCACCCCGCGCGACGACTCTGGCAATAACGCCGTGATCGACCCCCTGTATGCTGGCGGAGCAGCTGGAGCCGTGCGAGGAAAGCGTTCCTTGACCTCCGGGAAACGGGCCGCAGCCCGCCGGGCAATCGCGATGGCATCGAGCTCGGAATCCGCCGCGTGATCGGCAAGTCCCGACATGGCGGTGTGCACCTCGGTGCCTCCAAGCTCTTCGGCTGTAACGACCTCGCCCGTCGCCGCCTGAACGAGCGGTGGCCCAGCCAAGAAGATCGTGGCTTGGTCGCGCACCATCACGGTCAGGTCAGCCATGGCAGGGATATAAGCCCCGCCCGCCGTGCACGACCCAAACACAATCGCCACCTGGGGGATGCCCCGCGCCGACATGCGTGCCATGTTGTAGAAAATCCGTCCAAAGTGCTCTTGGTCGGGGAAAATATCGGCTTGCATGGTGAGGTTCGCCCCCCCCGAATCCACGAGGGCAATGCACGGCAGGTTGTTCTCTGCGGCAATGGTTTGTGCCCTCAGGTGCTTTTTCACGGTAATGGGGAAGTAGCTCCCCCCTTTGGTGGCGGGATCATTGGCGATGACCATGGTGTCCTTGCCGTTGATGCGTCCTATTCCGGTAATGATGCCGCCGGCAGGGGCATCGGTGTCGGGGTAGAGGGCATGTCCGGCAAACAGGGACAGCTCGAGGAAGGGGGCACCGGGGTCAATCAACGCATCGATGCGGTCGCGCACCGAAAGACGCCCTTGCTTGTGCTTATGCCCCGCTTGCCTGATTGCCGTGGCGAGGGTGTGCACCATCTGCTCGATGGTTGCGGGCGTGGTGGCAGGCGTGCTCGGGGAGAGGTTGGAGGCGTCTTCTCCGTTGCCCGACCCTCGCGTGTCGGCGGGCGACGGACGTCCTGCTTGCGCATCGGGTGTCACTTGCGGGGTCAGATTAGCGGGCATCGGTCGGGGCTGTCCTTGTCAAGGATGCGTGGGCTCGGTTATCGGCACGGTGAGAGAGCACGAGAGGCACTACAGTACACCAAAGCGTCACGGCGAGAGATGAGGAGACACGCCAGCAAGGGGGCTTAGCCTTGACCAGCCAGGGCAAGGGTTTGCTCCCATATCGCCGTTTCCAGTGTCACCGGGTCTTGGTCGGCTTTGTCGCGACCGGGGATGCGGGCACCTTCCTCGGCGGCAACCGCATCGACCACCTGCTGCATCCGGTCAAAGAAGGGCGAGGAGGCCGAGGGATCAATCAACAGGTAGTACTGTCCCAAATCGTGGGGTGCGCCTTCGGGGGCTTTCAGGGGTTTCACGTCTTGGCTCACCACGCTCCCGGTCATGCCGGCGGCAAGGAATTCTGCCATCAAGCCAAATCCCCATCCCTTGTATCCTCCCATGCTTTCTAACGATCCTGCAATTGCCGCCGCTGGGTCGGTAGTCGATTTGCCCGCGGCATCGAGAGCCCATCCTGCGGGAATCGACTCACCGGCTGCCTTTGCCATGGTGATCTTCCCCAGTGCCACCGTAGTCGTGGACTGGTCGAATTGCATCGCCAGGCCGCCCTTGCCATCGGGCACAGAAAACGCAATCGGGTTCGTCCCGATGACACGACTCTTGCCTCCCGGCGGCGCGACAATCGGCGAGGCATTGGTCATACCCAAGCCGATCAACCCGTCGCGGGCGATTTGCTCGGTAAAGTAGCCGAGCGAGGTGCACGTATGGGCATGCCCGATGGCCAGCGTCGCCACCCCACAGGCCCGCGCCGCAGCGCCAGCGTGGGGTAGACCGCGGGAAAAGGCAGGCTGGGCAAAGCCAAACCGGGCATCCACGCTAACAACGCCGGGGCGGGGGGCGGACACGGCCGGCTCAACATCACCCTTGACCCGTCCACTTTGCAACTGGCGGCAGTAGCTTTCGAGGTAGTACAGCCCGCAAATTCGATTGCCGACTGCCTCGGCTTTGCGCACGGCTTTCGCGACCTCGGCAGCTATCCACGGCAGGGCACCGTGACGCTCGAGTGCCGCCTTCGTCGTTTGTTCGATGGTGTCGAGGGTGATCTGAGGCATGGCAAGCTCGCGAGGGGTGAGAGGAGGGGGGAGGAAGTGGGAGGAGAGGGGTGAGGGGATATTGAAACGCCGATCAGTGTTGGATAGCCTCGTGCCAGCAGGTATTGGCATCGAGACGATCATCACCAACAACATCAAGCCATCAGCAATGACATTCATCGCCTTGACCAAGAATAACAAGGACTAGGAAAATGACAATGCTCTTCTTTGCCATTGCCTGTCGATGGCTACCCCTTCCCCCGTCGCTGCTCTTGGCACGCACCACAAACCACAAGCACGCACCGCAAACCGCACGAAATAAAAAGGCTAGCACCAAAAAAGACATGGG
>JAHZLG010000127.1 GCA_022599995.1 Alphaproteobacteria bacterium
CTCATCTTCTAGCCTCGCTTCTAGCTCTCATCTTCTAAGCCTCGCTTCTAGCTCTCATCTTCTAAGCATAGCTTTTAGCTCTCACCTCCTCCCTAGCTCTTCCCCCCTCCAGAAGGAGTTCCCCTCATCATGCGTACACTTCATATCGGTGCAACCGGCATGCTGGCACAACAGTTGATGGTGGAGACAACCGCCAACAACATTGCAAACGTGAACACCAACGGGTTCAAAAAGAGTCGGGCGGTCTTTCAAGACCTGTTCTATCAGAATTTCCGCGAGGTCGGGACGCTGTCCTCGGAGCGCGGCACAATTGTTCCGGTCGGGGTGCAAGTCGGGCTTGGGGTGAAAACGTCGGGGGTCTACCGCATTCATGCCACGGGGTCGATGACGGCAACCGATAATCCCCTTGACCTTGGGGTGAATGGTCGGGGGTTTTTCCGGGTCGGCCTGCCCGATGGACAAACCGCCTACACGCGCTCGGGGACGTTGCAGCTGAGCGGGGAGGGTGAATTGGTCACGGTTGACGGCTATCGAGTGTTGCCGGGTATTTCGGTGCCCTCGAACGCCACGCAGATCACGGTCAATCAGAATGGACAAGTACAGGTATCGCTCGACGGCCAGATCGAACCGCAGGTGGTTGGGCAACTGCAGCTGTCGTTGTTTGTGAACGAAGGCGGGCTTGAGGCACGCGGCGACAACCTCTTCCTCGAGACCCCCGCCTCAGGACAATCCATCACCGGGAACCCGGGCGATGACGGGTTTGGCACCTTGCTGCAGGGATTCCTCGAATCCTCCAATGTTGAGGCGGTCGAGGAGATCACCACGATGATCTCAGCCCAGCGCGCCTATGAGATGAATTCCAAAGTGATTGAAACCGCCGATCAAATGGCTGCCACCGTGAGCAATGTTCGATAGGAATGGTGTTGCACCGCAGCCTTGATCATCCCCCAAATTTCCTCCCATCGAGAACGATCATGACGACGACTCTCCCCATGCGCACGACTGAAACCGTTCCTCCCCGGTCACGTGGCCGAGGGTTCCACGGCCAGCAGATTGCCAGTGCCCTTGTGGGGTTGGCGATCCTGTTGGTTGCGGCGACCAGCCAGGCCGCCTCGTCGAATCTGTTGCGGTATCGCGCCGAGGTCTCAGGCAACGACGTCCGCTTGAGCGACATCTTCACCAATGTCGACGCCAGCGCCGACGCGGTGATCGGCAAAGCTCCAGCCCCCGGGGCGAGCATCGATGTTGAGATCGCAAAGATTCAGCGTTTGGTGCACTACTACCGGCTCGACTGGGTGCCCCCGGACAATGCGCCGCGCGTGATCACCATCAAACGGAGCGGCACAAACGTTCCTGCCAGCCAATTGCAGAATCAGCTCGAATCGACTGCCATGGCGTCGTTGCGGTCGCGTGGCGTGGCAAATCCGATGTTCACGGTCAAAACGGATAGTCCCCTGACGTCCTTTGTTGTCCAGCCAGATGACGTGACCAACCTGATCGTTGACTTCACCCTAAACGGCAGTGGCGACCGGTTCACCGCGACTTTGGTGAACAAGCAAGCCGGCAGCCAGACCAGCGTGGTCAATGGGCGATTGATCCACGAGGTCGAAGTCCCGGTCGCGGCGCGGTTGCTTCATCCCGGACGCGTGATTACGGCCCGTGATGTTACGGTGAAACGCGTGCCGAAGCACAAGGTCAGCCCCAACCAGCTGCTCGACCGCCGCGCTGTGATCGGCCAGTCGATCACCCGGAGAATCAATGTGGACGAGGGGTTCGACCAGTACACCCTTGCCGCCCCAGTTGTGGTGAAGCGGGATTCCTTGGTGACCGTTGCCTTCGCACGCGGCGGATTACAAATGACCGTCCAAGCCCGGGCCGCGAGCGACGGTGCGGTTGGCGACACCATCAAGCTTAAGAACACCCGCACCCAACGGTCGATCGAGGCTGTCGTGACCGCTGCGAACCGCGCGGTCATTCCGTGATCGTTCTCGGCCGCCTCTCTTTCTATTCCTACGTCCTTCTATTCCACCTCCCTTCCTTCCTTTCCTTCCCTCACTGCTTACGTTGAGAGGCGATTTGTGATGTCGCACCCCCTGTTTTCTTCGATAGTCCGTTTTCCTGTGTTGGTTCTCCGACGGTGGACGACGCGAGCGATCGCAGTGATGCTTGTCCTCCTTGTCGCGGGGTGTGTCGATCGATTGACCAAGGTGGGGGAAACCCCCGAGCTCTCGGCCATAGATGACAACATTACCGAGCGCGATGACTATCCCGGCACCATCCAGATGCCGATGCCTGATACCCTGCCCGAGACGTTCAATGCCAACTCGCTGTGGCGTCCGGGGTCGCGTGCCTTTTTCAAAGACCTGCGTGCGACCCGCGTCGGCGACATTGTCACGGTCGTGATCGAAGTGGCTGACAGTGCTTCGTTGTCCAATGAAACCTCGCGGTCGCGCAACAATGACGAGGGGCTGTCAATCTCGGCGCTTGGCGGGCTTGAGGACACGGTTACCCGCGTGCTGCCCGGCCAACCCGATTTGGGGAATCTCTATGGCATCGAGAGCGACTCGTCCAATGCTGGGGCGGGGTCGATTGAGCGCAACGAAAACATCAGAATGCGGGTCGCGGCGATTGTGACCCAATCGCTTGGCAATGGCAGCATGGTGATCTACGGCAGGCAGGAATTGCGCGTGAACTACGAGGTTCGCGAGCTTCACGTGGCCGGCATCATTCGCCCACAGGACATTGACAGCGGCAATGCGATCGCCTTCGACAAAATTGCCGAGGCACGCGTCGCTTATGGCGGGCGTGGGCAGATCAACGACGTCCAGCAGCCGCGTTATGGCTCGCAGGTGGCCGACATCCTTCTGCCGTTCTAGTCCTCTGCTGCCCCTCGTATTTGTTGTTGGTCGGTGCTGAACGTGGCTGAGGAGTCTTCTCAACAATCCCGCCACCCACAAGATCGGGATAATGCGGCCCTCGGTCGCGCTACTTTGATTGGGATTGGGCTTGGCCCCGGTGATCCGCAGCTGATCACCTTCGCGGCGGCGGCGGCAATAGGGCGCGTAACTGTTCTTGTTGTGCCCTGCACCAAGCGTGGGTCGCGGGCGATGAAGATGATAGCTGCCATTGCGCGTCCTGCCGATCAGCAGACACTGTCTTACCCGCTAGAGGTTTCCCCCTCAGCCTTTCGTGCAAAGCGCGATGCAGGCGGTGAGGCGGCGGATGCCGCACGGGACGACACGGCGGGCGATGCACGGGACGACACACAAGCCAATGACCGATCAAGCGATGCCCCGCAGCGAGCAGAGGGAGCCGCTCCCCTTGCGTTCGGTGCTGACGATGCCGCGACCGTCGCGCAGGAGGCCGTTCTCGATGCCGTCGAGACCCACCTTGCCCAAGGAGACACAGTCGGGGTTCTTTGTTTGGGAGACCCCTTGTTGTTCGGCTCTTTTCTTACCTTTTTGGCGCGGTTTCGTGCCAAAGGGACGGTTGAGGTGATCCCCGGGGTTATTTCTCCGATTGCGGTGGCGGCGCGGGCGGTGTTCCCCTTGTCGATTGACTATGACGCCTTTTCCATTCTTCCTGCCACGCGATCGGTTGACCTAATTCGTGCGGATTTCCGCGGGGCCTTACAGGGGGCACACCGGCTGATGGAAGCGCATCGGCTGATGGAAGCACACCGGCTGATGGAAGCGCATCGGCTTCATGCGGGCGGGGGGGATCGGGGTCAGTCTCCCCATTATGCGACCTTTGCGGTCATGAAGCTGAGCACCCCGGCGGGGTTGGTTCGGGTTTTGCACGATGGGGGGTTGATACGATTGATTGATGCGGGTTTAGCCGAGCTGGCCATTGTAGAAAACGCCGGATTGCCCATTGAGCGGCAGTGGCAAGGGCGTGATGCGTGGGACGTGCTGCTAGCGAGCTTACCCGCCGACACGGCAAGCACATCGATGCTGCCGTCCGGGCACCGCCCGTCGATTACCAAATCCTGCGATGATAGTGATGGCTGCGATGATGACTCTGCCCATCATGTCGACCAATCTTGCGATGATGACACTGCCAGTAAGGGGCAGGGGAGAGGGAGCACCGATGCACCTCGGCTAAGCTATTTTTCGGTCTTGTTGTTGCGGATACGCACCGCATAGGGAGCACCCGCACAAAGCCCCGCAACCCCTGCCTAGATGCCACCAAATCGGCGATCCCGACTAGCATATTCTTGCAAGCACGCATCAAGCATCGTCGCGTCGAAATCTGGCCACAGCGTCTTCAAGAAAATCAGCTCGCTATAAGCTAGCTGCCACAGGAGGAAATTGCTCAGTCGCTGCTCGGCACCGGTTCGAATGACCAACTCGGGCGGCGGGCACGGTGCAGTGCTTGGCACGCCCCCCCGCCCATGGAGAATGTCGGCGAGGCCGGGCATGTCAGCCCCGGTCGACATGTGCCACAAGGCTTGCGAGAACATCTCCTCGGTGAGGCGAGCAGGGTCAAATGACTGCTCGGCAGCTGCCGCGGCAATGGCTTGGGTCGTGCGGAGAATGTCGTCGCGCCCGCCGTGGTTGATCGCCAAAATAAGATTTAGCTCGGTCTGATCGGCGGTTTGTTGCTCAAGGAGCGCAAGACGTTCCTGCAGATGCGCCGAGAGGCCTTGTCGATACCCGAGCACGTGCACGCGAATCCCTTCGTCGCGAAATCGCGTCGCCTCGGCTTCGCGTGCCATGATTCGCAACAACGTCTCGACCTCGGCATTCGGGCGACGCCAATTTTCGGTCGAGAAGCAGAAGAGGGTTAGCCATGGAATGCCCCGCCCTTTCACATTGCGCACCAGTTCCTCGACAGCCTTTACGCCCTGTTCATGCCCTGCCAACCGCGCAAGGCCGTGTAGCGTTGCCCACCTACCATTGCCATCAAGGATAACAGCAAGATGTTGTATCGTGGTGCTAATGCCCATGGTGCATATTCCGCGGTTACGGCGCGCCCGCTGGGCGTGCCGATCCCGTCATCGTGGCGTGAGCTCTTTGGTGCGTTGTTCAAGGATTTTGTCAACGTCTTTGATGTAATTATCGGTTTTCTTTTGCAGGGTATCGCTAAGTTTGTGCGCCTCATCCTTCGAGCACTCACTCTTTTTCTCGGCTTTTTTCACGCTATCCATGCCTTCGCGGCGGACGTTGCGGATGGCGACACGGGCGTCTTCGGCGTGTTTGCCGGCGACTTTGATAAGTTCTTTGCGTCGCTCTTCGTTCATTTCGGGCAAGCGAATGCGGACGATGCCCCCATCGATCATCGGATTGAGCCCCAGCGACGATTCGCGAATGACTTTTTCCACCGCTTGGACATTCTTGCTATCCCAGACTTGTACCGCGATGGTGCGCGCATCCGGAGTCGTGAGCGTCGCGACTTGGGTGATCGGGGTTGATACCCCATAGGCATCCACCATGATCGATTCGATCAGGGCGGTGTTGGCACGGTCGGTACGCAGCCCCGCAAAATCACGCCGGAGGTTCTCAATTGCTCCCGCCATGCGTTTCTCGAGGTCTTTGGAAAGTTCGAAGGTCATGATTCTGTCAACGATGATTGTTGTTTGAAGGGCAATGAAATTCTAGAAGGGACGGGGGATGATCGGGGGGCGTGATCGCAGGGGATCGGCGTGATCGCGGGGGATGATCGATGCCATTCCCGCGCTTGGCACGTGGTAACACTGATCATGCCTCAGCCACTGCCCCAACCCGCATCGATCAGTCGGGGTGATAGAGCGTCGTTTCGCAATCGCC
>JAHZLG010000128.1 GCA_022599995.1 Alphaproteobacteria bacterium
ACCGATCCCTTGCGCGGTCCCGCCGTGCACTTGTCCCCGCACAATTGGGGGATTCATGATGTTACCGAAGTCATCGACGACCGTATAGCGTACGACACTGACGACGCCCGTCTCGGGGTCAATCTCGACCTCGCAAATGTGTGCCCCATTGGGGCAGGTTATTCCCGTGTCGTCGTTGTTGAAATACGCCGAGAATTCCTGCTCGGTTGCCTTCGCATGGCTCGCCAACTCGGGAAATGTCATCGTTTGGTTCGTGCCCTGTGCCGAAAAGACGCCTTCGGCAAAATCGACGGCATCGGGTGCTGTTTGGAATGCGCGGGCGACAATCTCTTTGCCCCGGGCGATAAGCTCGATGGTGGCGTGATGTGTGGCTGCCCCGCAAATCGCGAGAAAGCGCGAGCCCCCTGTTCCAGACCCGGTCGCAATCTCGTCGGAGTCACCCAGAACGACGCGAATGCGCGCAATGTCAATCTCCAATTGGGACGCAACAATCTGTTGCAATGAGGTGATGTGCCCTTGTCCGTTGTCGTGTGTCCCCGTGCGCACGAGAACCGTGCCATCGGACGTTACGTCGAGGGTGGTTGCTTCAACACCCCCGGGGATAGGGGCTTCAATGTAAGAGGCAAAGCCAATCCCGCGCAGGTTGCCGCGGGCCTTGCTGGCTGCTCTTCGATTGTCGAACTGTGCCCACTCCGCTTTGGCAAGGGCACGGCGCGCAATGTCAGCAAAATGCCCGCTGTCGTACGTGATGCCTAAGGGCGTGCGGAAGGGCATCGCCGCGGGGGGAATATAGTGTTGCAATCGAAAATCGATGCGATCGATCCCAAGCTGACCAGCGACATAATCCATCATCCGTTCGATGGTGTAGGTCATCTCGGGACGCCCCGCGCCGCGATAGGCATCGACGGGCGTTGTGTTGGTAAACACGCCGTGCACTTCGATATATTGCCGAGGGAATTGATAAACCCCACTCAGCATGCGGGCACTGCACTCGGTGGGGATGTGCATGCCCATGTTGGAGATATAGGCCCCTAATTCGGCTTTGATGAACGATCGAATCGCGGTGACGTTGTTGGCGTCGTCTAGGGCGACAGCGACGCGGGTACGATGGCTTCGTCCGGCGTAATCGGACACGAATCCCTCGCTGCGGGTGCCTTGCCATTTCACACAAAATCCGGTGCGCTTCGCGGCAAGCATCACCAAGGCCTGCTCGTTATAGAGAAATATGCGCGGGCCAAAACTGCCCCCTACGGCAGGGGTGATGACGCGGATTTTTTCTTTGGGGAGGTGAAAGATCGCATTGGCGAGCTGGTTGCGCAGAAAGTGGACTCCCTGCGATGGGGTGGTGAGCGTGTACCTCTCCGCTGTGGCGTCGTAGTCGGCAATCGCCGAGCGGTTCTCCATCGGATTGATGATGATCCGATTGTTGTCGAGGGCGAGCTCGAAGGTTCGATGCGCCGTTTGAAAGGCTTGCTGGACGTGGTCGAAATCGCCGGTTGCCCAGCGAAACGCGATGTTGTCGGGGGCATCTGCCCAAATGGCGGTTTCGGGCTGGGGCCGTCTTTCTGCGGTGATGGGATCGGATGATTCGGGCAGAAAGGGTGCCGGACGATCGCCAATCGGACGATCATCCGGGGAGGCGGTGTCGAGGGTCGCCACCGCGTAGAGCGTGTCGTAGTCAATGTCGACCGCCTCGGCAGCATCGAGGGCTTGTTCAATCGTGTCCGCCACAACAACAGCGACGGGCTCACCGACATAGCGCACCCGTCCTGAGGCGAGGATGGGGCGGTAAGGACGCACCGACTGGGTGTTTCCCACCATGCGGTAGTCTTTCATGTTGGGAATTTGTCCCAACCCCTCTTCTTCGACATCCCGGTGGGTCAGCACGGCGTGCACCCCCTCCATCGCCGATGCGGCAGCCGTGTCAATGGAAACAATCTCGGCATGGGCATGAAGAGACCGCACCATGATGGCATGCTTCATGCCCGGAACAACAACATCTCCCGAGTAGCGCTCGGTTCCATGAAGCACTGCGGCGTCCTCTGCACGTTTTACCGCTTGACCGAAGGCAAATTGCCCCATTGCGCTTTCCTTTTTGTTGGGTCTTTTTGGAACTGGCTTATTGCGACTGGTTCATTGGAACTGGCTCATTGCGATTGGCTTAGGCGTCGCGGCTGATAATTACTTCGCAGCAGCAGGGAGTGCCCTGGTTGCTCGTTCGCTTGCGAAGAGAGGGCGGCGATCATTCGCCAGTAGGTTGTCGCCCGCCCCGTTATCACCGAGAGATTGAGAAAAATGAATCGCGTCAGGAACGTCGTCAGGAACGTCGTTAGAAACAGAGGCCCTAGATGGGCATATCGACTGGGCCCTCATTGATCATTTGCGTCCAGCGTGAGAATTGTTGCGTCGACTGCGCAGATTCCGAGGGGAAATTCGTTTGCATAAAGCGGGGAATATCCAGCACTGCGACCAGCATTTCCTCTAACTGAATGATGCCGGTGCACAATTCGGCCAGTCGCTCGCCAAGGTTGTGCGGGGCAGGGCTGATCGCCGAGGAGGGAACTTCGAGCACGTCTCCGACGCGATCAACCAAGAGGTTGAAGTCATCGCCCTCGTACGTGATCGTTATGCCGAGCATGGGCTTGGTGATGTCTTCGAATTCCAGGCCAAGGCAGTAACGAATGGAAAGCACTGTGACAATGCGTCCCCTAAGGTTAAGCACCCCCCGCACGGCGGGCAGCGCTTTCGGCACCGCGGTGATCTGGTGTGGCTCGACGATGTCTTGAACCTGATGAATTGGGATCGCGAACAGTTGGTCTCCGATCCACGCCGTGACAAATTTCACTTCGATATTGCCTCGCAGGGCTAGTGATCGGTTATCTGCGCGATTGTTTGCCATTGTTGTTTGCTTGGGTTAGAGGCGTTGGTCAGATACGGGTCATGCCGTGAGGTGAGTGAGCTCGGCTTCTCGGTGTGTCCTGGCACCAAATATCGGGATGGGTTGTTCCGTACCATCGTGGCTTCTCTGTCACAGCTTATTCATCACACCACTTTCTTGCAAGAGCAGTCCAGTGCAAAAAGTTGTGAAGGGCCAGCGTCCGCGGGGGGTGTCGAGCTCCTGCGAGTAAATCGATAAGCAAGAATCGAACCGTTGCCGATGGAATGCCCCGATGATCAAGGATGGAGGGCATTGATCTCGGCCGGATCAGTTCAAGTCTTAGCCAGGTCTTAGCCAAAGCCTAGCTAGGTCTTAGCTAGGTCTTAGCCAAAGCCTATTCAGGTCTTAGCCAAGTCTTAGCCAAAGCCTATCTGGAAAAACATTTAGGGAAGGAACTGGATTTCCCCGCGCAGGCCCTCGGTGAGGTAGTGAGGCGGTGAGGGAAGGTCGAGCACCAACAAAACGGCCACTGTTTGCTGTTTGGGCTCGACGACCGGCGCGACCCAGTCAACCTTTGCAGCTATCCCGGCTGCCTCTTGCGCATTGGTCACAGGGAGACCCACATCGGTTGTGGTCGTGATGGCCGATGGGGTGCGCGCATTCGTCTCGGCCTGTTCGGCCCGAAGGGGGTCTGCTTTTTCTTGCGACACATCGACCTGCCCGGTTTTTCCTTGGGCGGCAATGGCATGCTTCGCAACCCAAAAGAGTGCCTCTTGCCCCCGGTGGGGGAGAGCACTAATCGGGATTTCCGCGCGGACGCGCAACCCATCGCGCGGGACGATACGAAGCACAGGCGTGCCCTGCCGAAGAAAATTCCCCGATTGAACATACCGATGCGTAACGATGCCATCCCATGGAGCCCAGCGATGGCACTGCTCGATTTCGGCAACAAGAACATCGCGGTGCACGCGATTGCGGGCGAAGGCGATTTCGGTGTCGAAATTATTTGTTTGTTGTGAGGTGCCACCGGATTGCTCGAGTCGCCGCTGTAGAATGATGTTTTCTAGGCGCAGTGATTCAAGTCGTGCCTCATCAATCGAACAATCGAGCGACATAATGAGGGTGTCGGCCTCGAATTGGTTCCCTGCACGCAATGGGGCCGACTGGAGAATGCCGGTGCGCTCGGCAACAACCACGATGGCACGGGTGTAGTGTAATTCCGCATCGAACCGGCTCTGGGAAAATGCTGCTTGCGTTGATCCCACCACCGTCACCAGCCCAAGGATCACTGCACTAATCAGGGTCTTATGCGCCATGGCAAGGGCAGACAATCCGTCTTTCATTGGGCACGGACGGGCGGTTTCTTCGCGCTATCGAGCTTAAGCATAACGGAGACCCGCCCCCTGTACGAGATTAGCGGAAGTAACGGAGGATTTGTTCAACCCCCTGCGTCGTCAAGCTGGCATCCCCCAACCGGAGTTGCTGGCTGGTTTGCAGGGCGAGAAGGTTGGCGCGCTCGGTATCGATATTGCTGTTTTGTCCCGCGGGGGTGACGAAGTCGCCCTCTTCGGCTTGGGCTATCGCTTGATGGAGTGCTTCCACCCCATTAAGGATTTGGGAGGCAATGGAATCGACTGATTGCTGCGTGGCGGCGATGTCATTGTTTTGGATGGCTGACAAAAGCCCGCCCCCTTGAACAGGGAACGAGTTGAGTACCGATGCCCCGTCTAGGCCTTCAAGGCTGTGCGTGTGAAAATCGCCGGATTGGATACGGGCGAGCACCCCGCCAATGATCGATCCTATCGACTGATCCTCGTCTAAGGAGGTGTCGGCTACGCCTGCCAAAAGCGATCGCACCTGCTGCAACCCTACCAAGTCATGTTGACTGCGGGCGAGCAGGTCTTGCAGTTGAGTCGAGGACTCACGCTGGTAGACGGGTTGCGAGTGCACCGTGTCAACAACACCCGAAACCGATGGGGGGAGAGCGGCTGGGCGTTGCGGCACAGCAGTCACGAGCGATCGTGCCTGCGCTTGACCGACAGATTCTAATGAGGAAGCCATGAGTCAAGGATACGTCTCACGCGAGTCGCTTGCAAGAAAAATTTGCCT
>JAHZLG010000129.1 GCA_022599995.1 Alphaproteobacteria bacterium
AGTAGTCATGATTATGCCGTCATAGCTGTTTTTGGCAAGCACCGAGACACGCCGTTCTTCTGTAATTATTGCTTCTGGGAAGAGTCTCTTTAACCAGCTACGCCGCTCTCCACTGTGGTCATTGAGAAAGAGTTCGCCTCCCATGATATCGATGAAGACCGCAAGCGTGCCTAGCTCTGCATGAGGGACAAGGTATCTTTTGTCCTTCGCTACATTAAGGGCGTACGCGGTGCAAAGGGCGTAGTGTAAAGGTATGAGGCGGTATTGCAACTTTGATTGTTGATGATTGTCATTGATTTGGGAGGGCATAACAGAAGCGACCTTTTCTGCGAGATCGAAGGCATCCTGATGTTGACCGATGATCGGGGCAATATGCTCGCGCGCAAAGAGCACCTGTGCTACATCACACAGTTCGTAAGCTTTCTCCCATTTCCAGTCGTTTTGTAAGCTTTTAGGTTTCCAATGCTCAGTCATGAATGAGCACAGGTTATTGTTTGTTATAGCCTCGTTCATTGATACTGCTTCGTGGATTTTATCCGAAAGAAGCTTGGCTACTCTATGCTCAGCTATTTGTTGATCGTTTGCGTGTTTGTTCCCCAGACGCAGCTCAGCTTTGATGGGTAGACTTCGATCGCAGACCTCGCGCTTAGTCGTTGCGCTTTCCTCGGGTGCCTCGGCTTCCTCGCTACCTTGCTCTAACAGGGCATCGGTTTTTGCGTCAGGCTGGGATTGCTCCTTTATCTTGTGGTTTAGCTCCCCGACTAACCGCGAGAGCTTATCATTGTATGTTGTTGCTTCATATATTGTGCCGCGCACGCTGGGGGCAATGAGGGTGAGACGTGTCTCGAACCTCGTCCCGTGTTTGTGATACATGCCTCCTTCGACTGAAACGGTGTAGGCTGCCCCTTTGAGTGAGGCACTAGCACTGGTTATGGCAACAAGACGGGCGTCTGGCTCGGCACACTGTTGGGCGGAGCAAACATGTTGGTACGTGGTCGAGCGACGGTTCAGTCCATCGTGATGATGCGGGCTTGCCGAGAATGGAGGGTTCATGATGATGCCATCGATATCCTGCTGGGCAATCGTTTCATTGGTGTGGATGTACTCCGCATCATCATTGGTGATAATGGCATTGGGAAACAATTGGCACAGCAGGGCGTAACGGGCAGGGTGTAATTCGTTCATGACAAGCTTCCCCCCCATGATTTCCACGAAGATAGCAAGCAGGCCGACTCCCGCGCTTGGCTCGAGGTAGGTCGATCCCTCTTTCACATCGAGGGGCATAAGCAGCGCAGAGGGCATAATGCAGAGGGGTGGAAAACTGCTGAAACTGCTTCTTGCGTTCTTCGTTAATGATTTGGGTCGGCATAACTGCCGAGGCTGTTTCTGCCAACAGGTAGGCGGCAACTTTATCGCTGATTAGCTCGGGCATGTATGCGCGCGCGAAGAGCACCTGTGCCCCCTCACAGAGCTCGTATGCTTGTTGCCACCTCCAGTCCTCTCCGCGGTGCTCTGTCATAAATGCTTTCAGCGCGGGGTTTGTGAGCTTTCGCGAGTTCTTAATCCCTTCGTGGAGCATTACCGCTAGGCGTTCCATCAGCTGGTAATCGGTGAGTGGCTTCTGCTCGAGGGGAATGGTTTCTGGTCTTTCCTCTGCGCATACGGGTGCACTGCTGCCGAAACCCTTTGTCGCGATGTCGCCGCCCTTGCCTATGCTCATCACGATAAGAGGTGATGTGTCTTCTATATTGCCTCCCCCGTGTGCTTGTTTCTTCTTGCTGGTGTCTGCAGCTTTATTTCGTTGCTGGGCGAAACTTTTGTTTGCATAAAGGACAAGCCTTAGGACATCGGTTTCCTTTTCTGCAATGTAATCGATTGCAATTTTCCCGTAACTGTCTTGGGTGGGCTCGAGCACATGGAGTGTTGTCTCATATCCAGTGGTGTACTTGTTGTACATATCACCCGGCACGTCTATGGAATATGCTTCCTTCTTGGTCAGCACTACGTCACGACGTGTTATGACTACCATGCGTGCAGCCCATTTTCCGTAGCGCATCGCCCTGTCGATATGTCTGTAGGGCGTCATCCACTGCATACTTGGCAATTTCTCAGTTTCGCTTGTGAATGGTGGGTTTATGATGATGCCATCTACGTGTTCGTTTCGTGCATCTTCGAATATATCATACTCACCATCAAGCTGAGTAATAACAGCGTTGGGGAAAAGCTGCTCGAGCAATGAATGACGGTGCGGATCACGTTCGTTCAAGACAAGGTTCCCCCCCATAATCTCCACGAATATGGCGAGTGTGCCAACCCCGGCACTGGTGTCAAGATATGTTTCTCCCTGCTTTACCTCGAGGGCACAAGCCGCGCATAGGGCATAATGGAGGGGGGTGGCGGCATCTGACAGGCTATTCAAATAATGTGAGGTATCTAATTTGCACGGGAGTATGTTCGATGCTTTTTGTGCCAGTGCGAATGCTGCCGCCTCGTCATGAATTAGCTCGGGCAAGTATTCCCGGATGAAGAGCACCCGCGCGGCATCGCATAGATTGAAGGCTTGATCCATGTCCCGCGTGTCCCTCTGATTTTCCTTCATGAAGTTCTTGAGATCGAAATAGGTGAACGGGACATTGTCATCGTTATCGATAGCCTCATGGAGGATATCCCGTAGCTTCACGATGAGCTGGTAGTCTGTCATCTCTTCTGCAAGCGTGTCACCTTCCACGTCAGCATAGGAGACCTCAGGCTTTTCCTCACTTCCTGTTTCCTCTGCCACAGGGTCAGGTGTTTGTGATGTCCCTATACGGAGCACAGCGTTCGGGACGTCTTGGGTTGTCACTTCACCCTTCTCATCGACGTCCATTATGATGATAATTGAATCGTCTTGTGTCTTGTTTGTCTTGCACGCAACAGGGGCTTGTTGCTGCAAGGATTGCTGGTCGGATACTCTCTTTAGATTGTGGAGCGACTCGTTTTCATAGAGAATAAGTTCGAGTAGATCATAGTCATTGTTGGTAGTTCGTTCGATTGTCTTGTATTCCTTAGGTTCAAGCACGTGCAAGAATGTTTGGTGCTTTGTTTGTCCTTTGCGATACATGCCATCGTGTACGTTGATAGAGTATGCCCTATAGTAGACGACAAGGTCTTCGCGTGTTGAAATCATTACA
>JAHZLG010000130.1 GCA_022599995.1 Alphaproteobacteria bacterium
AAGCTATATCCGTCCATGCCCGCATCTCATCTACTTGTATGGCGTTATAGGGGGGGCATGTCAAGCCGTTACCCGATGAGGCACCGACTGCGAGGGTGTCCCCACCCATCATACCGAGGCGGAGAAGCGGCACCGGGCAGTTCTTTTCCAGTGCTTCAACATCTCTAGGATCAACGGTGATGACATAGCGGCCTTGATCTTCTCCAAACCACCATTCGAGCGATGCCCCCCCGAGGGTTGCGTCGAGGATGCACCCAACATCACTTGCCAGTAACACACGCACAAGGCTTTGAAGCAGTCCTCCCTTGCCTATGTCGTTGCAATTGGCAATCACGCCTTGCTGAATTTGCGTCCTGATCCAGTGCCCGATACGGTACTCCTCATCTAGATCAATCGGAGGTGGGGCAAACCCCTGCTGGGCAATGTCCGAGCGAATGTGCTGCTCTCCGCCGCCTGCGTAACTTCGCAGTCGCGGCATGAACTCCGAGTCGCGCAGCAACACCGCCCGCTCGTCGGGGGTGGTGGCAGTGGCAGTCAACTCGATGAATTTGCCCAGATCGCGAATGCAGCTCAGCAGGGCAGAGCACCCCAACCACGTCCCATCACCGCCAACAAGGTAGGCAATCTCGCCCGCCTGTGCCCGGTGGTAACCGACAGTGCGGGTCAGGGAGGGGTCAGCGGGGACGATGCCGATGGCCCCAATGACAGGGGTCGGGGGAATCGAGACCACCCCATCGCGATCAATCCACTCTTCCAAAGTAACAAACCCCGATCGGATCGATTCCGCCGCATGACTGGCGACTTTCGGCGACTCAAGCCGGGTGGCATTGTAAAACGACACATTCCCCGAGACCACCGGCATACCGAGGGTAAGGCAGGCCTCGGCCATCCCCTGCAAGCACCCCTTCACCTCTGCCATGACAACGGGATTTTGCACATCGCCGAAATTCAGGTTGTTCGTCACCGAAGAGGGCGTCGCACCCACCGCGCAAAGGTGCCTGTAGGCCTCCGCAACAATCAGCTTGCCACCAAGCAGAGGGTCGGCACAACAATAGCGTGGGTTACCGGTTGCGGTTGTTGCCACGGCCCCTTTTCCGTCGGCATCCGGGGCAGAGAACACCGCACTGGCAGCTTGATTAGGCCCGAGCTGGGTTCTCGATCCGATCAGCCAGTCATATTGTTGCCAAATGGCGGACTTGTCTCCGCCACTCGGCTGGGTGAGCATGCACCGCATTGCCATCAAGGCGGCAAACCAGGGCTGGGCATCGGAAACGGCAGCCGAGCGTGGGGCGGGGTGTTGGACACTGTGCTGTGCGCTGTGTTGCAACTCTCCGGGGCGGAAACCCGTGCGGCGATAGGCACGCTTCGGCTCCTGACGCAGGGTAGGGCGGCGATAGGCGGGGGCGGCATCGGTGAGCACGTCCAAATCAAGGTTCACGTGAACCGTGCCGTGCTGGCGGACAACCAGGCGGCGCGTATCGGTGAGCCGGCCAATCGGCACCATATCGAGCTCCCAGTGGGCGAATATCGCCTCAGCCTCGGCTAGGTGCTCCGGGGAGAGCACCATCAGCATGCGCTCTTGGCTTTCGGACAGCATGATCTCGTAGGGCAACATGTGGGGCGAGCTGCACGGGACAGTGTCCAAATCAATGTCGATCCCCAATCCCCCCTTCGCGGCCATCTCGACCGAGGAGGAGGTAAGACCCGCCGCCCCCATATCCTGCGCCGAGACCAGTGCGCCGACCTTCATCAGGGCGAGGGTCGACTCCATGAGCTTTTTCCCCAAGAAGGGATTGCCAATCTGCACCGTCGTGGACGGCGGAACTTCCTGTTCAAACACTGCCGACGCCATCGAGGCCCCGTGAATTCCCTGCCTCCCTGTTTTTGCGCCAATGTACACGACAATGTTGCCGACCCCAGTGGCTTTGGAATAGAAGATGCCCGCCTTAGGCGCGACGCCGATAGCCATCGCATTGACTAGGGGGTTGGCATTGTATGCCGCATCGAATTCGCTCTCACCGCCTACTGTCGGAATGCCGATCGAATTGCCATAACCCGCAATTCCAGCGACAACGCCCCGTGCCACGCGGATCGAGTAGCGGTGCGCAGGGCTTCCCAACCGCAGGGCATCCACCAATGCCACCGGACGCGCCCCCATCGTAAAGACATCACGCAAAATGCCACCAACCCCGGTAGCAGCCCCCTGATAGGGCATGATGAAGCTGGGGTGGTTATGGCTTTCCATCTTGAACACGATCGCCGTGTCCTCATCGAAGGCCACTACCCCGGCATTTTCCCCGGGGCCACAAATGACGTCCGGGCCCTCGGTCGGCAGGGTGGACAGGTAACAACGCGATGACTTGTAACTGCAATGCTCCGACCACATGGCACTGACGATGGCCACCTCAGTCGGGGTGGGCAGGGCGCTATCACGCCGCTCGGCATGGTGGGCTTGCTTGAGGTGACGTACCAACGCCGTGTACTCTTGCAAGGAAACACCGAATTCCAGTGCCAACTGCTGCAAAGCATCAGGAGACAACGACAACGAAGGCGAATGCGACATCAGGAAAAAGCAGAGGTCAGAAGGTGATGGAAAAAGGCATCGGCAGGACGACGCCCCTCAACGTCGACTGCCCTATCGCCCGCATTCTCAGGGTGGGGCATCATGCCGACCACGCGTCCATTGTCCGAGCAAATGCCGGCAATGTCAGCGACTGACCCGTTCACCTCCTCTTGGTACTTCAGAACCACGCGGCCGTCATCACGAAGCCGTTCCTGAATGGCATCGGTGGTCACGTAGCGGCCTTCCCCATGGGCAATCGGCCAAAGAACGGATCGGGGCAAATGTGCAGGCGGGTCGTACGACTTCGACGGTAACAGCTCCAGACGCACCGGCCGACAAATGAATTTCCCCTTCTCGTTTCGTGCGAGCATGCCGGGGAGAATCCCCATATGGCACAGGATTTGAAACCCATTGCAGATGCCGATGATAGGGGTGCCACGTTTGGATTGCGCATGAACCCAGTCCGTTGCGGGAGACCGCACCCGCATCCGCGCTTGCAACCCCGCCCCCATTTGATCACCCCAGCTGAATCCTCCGGGCAAGAAGACGGCATCGGGAGCATCAGGGAGAGCATCGGCATGCCAGAGAATATCGACAGCCATCGCCCGTTCTACCGCCCGCTTCAGATCGTGCTCGCGATTAGAGCCGGGGTATTGAATGATCACAGCACGTGCCATGCAGTCTTCTCGTAGATGTTGTGTAACGTATGAGGGCAGGGTGGACTAGCCTAGAGAGATGGCTGTCTCCCTTGCACCGCAAAAGACAAAGCCTTTTCCGGAGCAGTCGGCAGGATCACCAACCAACCAACGAACCAACCAGATTACCGGGGGGACGGCAGCCATCCCATTGCGGAACGACCGAGAATCCCTATTTGCCCCCCTAGTCTCGCTGGGGAGCCCATTGTTCAAGAGCTCGGTGACGTCGCCTCGGCACCCTCGCTCGTTTTGACTAGGCTGATGACGGGGGAGATAGAAAATTCCTCCATCGCAGGGTAGTAGAGCTCCTTCGTCGTGTATTCGGTGACGTAATCCACGGCTTCTTTCTCGGAAGCCGCTGTGACCGTGAGCAAATACTGTTTCCTGACCGTGCATGCTTTGAGACGGCTCGGATCATCAAGCACCATGGTCAACACTTCTTTCATACTCTCGGATTCGGGGTCGATAGTACCTGCTTTGAAATCAACGTCAACAGCAATTCGATATTCGTTAAGGGGCATGATGAAAACCATGAATCAAGAGGAAGGATGGGAATGAAGGCATTTCGTTTCTTTGACGGACTCAAAAATTCCAGTAGTTTCCATAATAATCGTCTCGGCTTGAATGATACTCGAACACGGGGGAGAGGGTTTGCGTATCAATGTTCTCGGCTAGCC
>JAHZLG010000131.1 GCA_022599995.1 Alphaproteobacteria bacterium
ACATTCAACCGGCGAGGGCGACCGGAACATTCAACCGGCGAGGGCGACCGGAACATTCAACCGGCGAGGGCGACCGGAACATTCAACCGGCGAGGGCGACCGGAACATTCAACCGGCGAGGGCCAACGGTCATTCGTTGAGAAGGTACAGGGAATTGGTGGTGGTGTCGTAGCCATCGCTGTCGGTGAGGGTGAAATGCAAATCGCCACTGCTTACTTCTTCGCTGTCGGTGACCCGCAGGTGGGTGCGCGTGGTGTCATCATCGGGATCGGTTTGCTCCCACGTCAGCTGCCACGTGCCGATGTTGGTGGAGGCAGTGAGGTCGGCGACGCCGATCGCCGTGTCTTGCTCGTCGGCAAAGTGGAACAGGGAAAGATCGAGCAGGTAGAAATCGCCGGCATCATCCTCGGTGAAGGTGGTATCGAGCCCACCTTCGTCGATCGAGACCCGCGGGGCGTGGTGGACGAATTCCACGTGGATGGTCACCGCGGTGGTGTCGTGGCCATCGTAGATGCCGACCGAGAAGCTGGTCGGGGCAAGGACATCCAAATGGGTGTGCTGGAGGTCAAGTGGGGCGGTGATTCCCGGTGGAACAAACACGGTGATAACGTCAATATCATCACCGATCTCATACTCACGACCACCAATGATGAAATTGGAAAAAGACGATCGACCAGTGAAGGAGAGACCATCGCCATCGGGGTCGGTGGCGAGGTCGTGGGGGGAGAGGGAGATGTCAAGGTGATCGGTGCTGCCCTCGACCAAGGTGATCGTGTGGGGAGTCGGGTTGGCAACCGGCGCGCGGTTGGGGGCATCGGGATCGCCAACGGTGACGGTGACGTATTCGATGGTCGTGGTGTGCTTGGTGACAGTGACTGTCGTATCAAGCACGGTGACCGTGGCGTTCGCGGAGGCATCATCGCCGGTGGTTGCGGCGGTGCCTCCGCACGCCATTAGGGGCAACAAGGTTGTCAGCCACGCGACGGAAGAGGCCGGACGATCGGCACGGGGGCGAGCAAGGGCAAGGCGGAACATAGGAACATCCTGTGAAAACGATGGGGGGGATAACACGCGTGTAATGCAGCGATAACAAGGCGGTTATCGCCGTTTCACCCAGAGCACCGGACGGATGCGCATCGCCGTGACATTGTACATCGGAGCCGCAAAGGGGTTGATGCTGTCGAGGTTCACCAGTGCCGGCATCCCCTTGAAAGAGGTCGCCGGCCGCACGCGTTTCAAGAAGACCCCGCCATCATCATCGAGCTCGACGAGGCAGTCGCGCCCTTGGACGTCTTGGGGGAGGTAGAGTCGATAATCTACGAAGATGAAATCTCCTTAGTTGTAGACAGGGTACATCGAGTCTCCTTGCACTTGCAATCCGATCAAGCCTGCGTATGCTGAGGGGGCGGGAATGGTGTCGAACACCGCGTCATCTGGCAGAAAGCCGAATGACCCCCCTGCCCCAATCTTACCATGAATGGGCAATTCTATTGAGCCGGTGTCGATTGGTGTGCCATCATCGTATCGAATCGATATGCCAAGGAAATCGCAAACGCGCTCCCAGTTGGCGTATGTCGGAGACGACCCCTTAAGAATAGACCGAATCACCCCGGCGTGGGGCGACGATTTTATCGCCTTGTCGAATGGTGACATCCCAAGATAGTCAAGGCGTTCAAGCAGCATTTTTTTGCAATCGAAGGGCATAACGGTCAATTGTATCGTATGGGGGAAAAAAATACACCGTTCATTATTGACACAGGGGAAAATATTACCCTATTATGGTGTCATGTTATTCCCTTCAAGCCTTCTACGGCTCTGTGACACCTACAAAACGGAAAGCGAAGTCGCAGAAACAACGCTTTCTATGATGATCACAGGCAACAACAAAAAGCTGTTTGCAAATATCAGATCGGGGGCACACCCACGGGTTGATACATATAATCGCATCGTCAACTGGTTTGATGCCAATTGGCCGACTGACTTGCCGTGGCCGGAGGGCATCGATCGCCCCAGCACAGCAAAGACGCGATGCATGGCGTGCCACGCCCCGGCTACCCATATCCACGACCACCTGCGGTTCTGCGACGAGCACTTTTACCAAGCACTGGAGATGCGATGATTGACAGCATCCAACAAGCGAGGTCACTGCTCGACTACGTCTGGCAAAACGGCTTCGCGATAAAGGGCGTCAACCTGTACGGCGATGATGCCCACGCGCAACTGACATTTATCTGCAAGCATGGGAGTGCCATCACCGTCTTGACCGACGGTTATGGCGGGGGTGCGATAGAAGCCAAAGCCCACATTGCCGGCACTGCTGCCCACCTCCGGCTTGCCTTCAATAGAAAGGTGCCGGGGGGGTACGAGATACGCAAGCCCACCGGGCAAACCGCCGTCAACGGAAGCAAGTGTTCACGCAACCTTGGCGGCGGAAATGCCGCGAAGGAGTTTGGCACGCTGATTGAAATGGTCAGCACCGATCATGCGGTGATGCTTAGCCATCCGGATGAGCCCAACAGGTACTACGAGAGTGTCAGCATCTTGATCGATGCCCTGCCCAAGCTTGTCGAGCTAGGGGTGGCACAGGGGGAGGCGGAGACGCCGCACCCGAACGAAGCAACAGCGAAGAGGGTGAAATCCCTTGCCGCACAGAAGGGCGTCGACATCAAGATGTTCAACGCCGCCTATGGCACACAGACCACCTTCCCGCAGATCGACGATATGATCGACGCCAAAGAGCAGGGATATAAATTTGTGCTGTCCGCGGGCAACCGCGGGGGCCATCGCAACGAAGACCTGAACGAGGTGCTGGCGTGGATAGAGGGCTTGCCCCCGATCGCTGCGCAATCAGTTGCCGCGCAATCAGTTGCTACGCAACCAGTTGCCGCGCCAAAGCAGAAGAAGCCACAGGCAGAGGTGCGGACAGCGATGCTGGCGATCGCCAGCATCAACCTCAACCGGTGCATCCGCGACGTTGACCAAGAGCACGTGAAAGTGCTGGCGGCATCGATCGCAACCTACGGACTGCTGTCGCCAATTGCCTGCGCCGAGTATGCAGGCGTATCCTACTTGATCAGCGGACGCCACCGCCTTGAGGCTTGCAAAATCCTCAAGGAGAGCAGCATATCCGCCATCATCATCCCCGTGGTAGAGGAAGACGCGATTGATGCCGCCATCGATGCCAACGTCCTCACGCGGCTGTCTCCGCTCGATCGGGCGATGCACCTGCAACAAGCTGCACAAGAGTATGATCGTCGCTTCGGAGGGCACGGCATCGGAACAACGAAAGGGAAAGACGAAAAGTTTTCGTCTTTCATTTCTGAACGTTTTGGGTTGACCATTCGGTCGTGCCAACGCGCTTTGTCAATTGCCAGCATGCCCGACACAACACTGCGCATGCTAGCCGGCTCGCCAGTGAAAAACAACGAGGGCAAACTCTACGCGATAAGCCGCATCAAAGACTTAAACGACCAAGCGGTCATCGCTATCGAGCTACAAGAGCACCCGAAGAAAACACTACGCCAAGCGATGCTGGATAACGGGATTATCAAAGCCCCTGCCCCCACGCCTGCCAACGCCCAATTGGACGAGCTCAACCGACTCTGGGCAAAAGCAGACGCATCGGTGCGGACATCGTTTTATGAAGCACACAGCGGTGACTTCCACAATATTGCGATGGCAAAGGTGAAGTAAATGGCAATCCCGCACTTCGTTTCGGTCAATGACATTGTCGGGTTGCCCGGCATGCCCGACACGATTGCCGGGGTGCAGGCTTACATCCGCAGACATGCGTGGAGCACCGTCAACTACGAACAAGGCGGGGAGCTCATCCGCAAGCGGCAGGGCAAAGGAGGAGGCTACGAATACGCCATCGACCTTCTGCCCGAGGCCGTGCGTGCCGCCCTTACGGTTGCCCCCTCGCAAGCACAAACCGACAAGCGTACCGCGCTGTGGCAGGTCTACAACGACGCCACCATCACGGCAAAAACGCAAGCAATGGCACGCGCCGAAGCGGTGCGCGCAGTCGAGCACATCGCCCGCGGGAACACCACCATCACCGAAGCCCGCCAGAAAGTGGCAGGATCGCACGGGGTATCGGTGTCATCGCTTGCCCGCTTTGCCCAACTGACCAAGAACGTAGCCTCGGCCGATTACCCCGCCGCGCTGGTCGGGGATTACAAGGGCGTCGGGGGCAAGAAACAAGCCATCGCCAGCGACCTGATAGAAATGGCACACACGCTTTATTATCGCCCCGAGCAGCCATCATTCGCACAAGTCTACCGCGAGCTAGCGGTGATGGCGGCAAGCCAAGGCTGGACGCTGCCGAAAGAACGCACCTTGCAACGCCGCGTGGTACGCGATGCCAACAAAGATATGGCAACGCTTGCCCGCAAAGGACGCAAAGCACTCGAAGACACGACGTCAATGCAACGCCGCGACGTCAGGCACCTGCATCCGATGGAGGTCGTCAATGCCGACTACCGTCGCTTTGACCTCTTCGTCACCTTCGATGATGGCGAGGTCGCCCGTCCGCAGGTGTGTATCATACAAGACGTGCGGACGTCAATGATGCTCGCCGCCCGAATAGAGAAAACCGCAAACAGCACCGGCGTCCGACTGGCGATGCTGGACGTCTGCGGCCGTTTCGGCGTGCCCAGCAAACTCTACATCGATAACGGGCGCGAATTCGCCAGCACCGTGCTGACTGCAGGCAGCATCAACCGCAACCGCCACTTCGGCCGCAAGATCAATGCCCCTGCGCCGATCGATGGCGTGTTCAAGGGGGTCGGGATGGACATACATTTCACCCAGCCCTACTCGGGGCGTTCCAAGCCGATCGAGCGTGGGTTTCGTGATCTCGCCAGCGACGTAGACAAAGACCCCCGCCTTGCCGGTGCCTACGTCGGCAACAACCCACTCGCCAAGCCGGATAACTACAAAGGCAAAGACGGCGCAGTGCCATTAGCCCTGTTCGAACAGGTGCTCGCCGACAAGGTCACCGAGCACAACACCCGCCAAGGTCGCCAAGGACGCGACTACGCCGGGCGATCCTTCGTCGAAGTCTTCGCCGAAGGCTACGAAGCAGCACAAGAAACGGGCAAGATACAGCCCGCATCGCAAGCCCACCTTGATATGCTGCGGCTCGAAAGCAAGCCTATCAAGGTCAAACGCAACGGCGAGGTGCGCCTGTTAGGGACAGATTACGGGCACATTACGCTTAGGGAACACGCCGGTGAAAGCGTCATCGCGCGGTTCGATCCCGATGACCTTGCCCAACCCGTGTCGGTATACGACGCCCGCGGGCGCATGGTCTGCATTGCCGAGCCGATCGGCACGGTGCGGTTCGACGACGTCGATGCCGCCCGGGAAACCCTGCGCGCCCGCAAGCAAATCGTCAAGGCCGCCAAAGAGCAAGACGACGCCATCAAGCGGATCGGTATCTCCCAAGCCGCTAGCGTGCTGGCTCGGGCATACGAAGACCGCACCCTCGCGGTCGAGCACGACAACGCGAAGGTGGTGCCGTTCCGACTGCCCTCACCGCCCTCACCGGATGACCCGATCATCCCGTGGCCTCCCACCCCTCCCACCCCTCCCACCCCTCCCTTGCCCCCCCTCCCTTCCTTGCCCTCACCGGTATCAAGCGATCCGCTCGAGCAGCTAAAGGCAGGGTTGGCGAGGCTTGAGCAACAACAATAACAACAAAGGACACCAGCAAAATGAACAAACTACCCTACCAAGAATACACCGACGAGCAGAAGAAAATTGCGACCCGGCTATTGCAACACAAAGAAGACAGCGAAAAATCCTGGCCGGTGCTAGCTAAAGTGACGGGCACATCGGATAGCACGCTGAGCCAATTTGCCAAGGGGACATACCCCTCCCCATCGTCAGTAGAAGAAAAAGTTACCAAGTACTTCGATGGTGTGAAAGACACCACAGACCTCAAGGTGTTCAACACCATCGCCGCTACCCGCACGATGGATGAGATCACGCTCAAACTGCGCTATGCCCAAACAATCAGCACCATCGCGGTCATCGCCGGTGCCCCCGGCGTAGGCAAAACAGTCGCCTGCCGCCAATTCGTTGCCGACGGCAACCAGCGGTGGCTTATCACCGCCAGCCCTGCCCATTCATCGGTCAGTGCAGTATTACAGATGATCGCCGAAGCGATCGGGATGGCGACCGTGGCGAACAACGCCACCAATGCCAGCAACATTGCCCGAAAACTGGGCGACACCAACGGCATCCTTATTATCGATGAAAGCCAGCATTTAAGCCGGCTCGCCATCGAACAAATCCGTTCGATACGCGACGCGACCCACGACACCGTGGCGATCGCCCTAGTCGGCAATGCCAAAGTCGGCAGTGCCTTCACCGATACCACCACCCGCGCCGACTTTGCCCAAATCAGGTCGCGCGTTGGCATCCGGATGAACCGCCAAGGTGCCTACCTCAAGGATGCCCACACCCTAGCCGAGCAATGGGGGCTCGGTGAACACCGCCAAGCCCTGTGGCAAATCGCCCAGAAAGATGGTGGACTGCGGTGGGCCGCCCAAGTAGCCAAGCTCGCCCTCACGATGGCAGGCGGCGATGCGGTGACCACCACAACCATCGACCAAGCATGGGCGATGGTGGGAGGACAATAAGATGGCACCCCGCCCCCGCACCACCCCCCAACCGGGCGACGCTGCCCTTGTTGTTGCCAAGGCAAACCTGCAGATACTGCATTTGCCCCAGAACACGCGCACAGACCCGGCGAAGCTTTGCCTAATCGGCTACCTGTCCGAAGGCGAAGCCGGCATCGTGATGCGGTCGTGGGGGCGGTTTCGCACCCACCGCAAGCCCGAACAGCAGGCAACATCGCCCCGCTACGTGGAAGTCAACTGGAGGGGCGTTGCCAACCCCTCCGATGCCCTTCGTGCCGAAATCGCCACCGTGGTGGCGAAGACAATAGCGAGCTTTCCCAAGCTTTCCAAACGGGCGAAGTGGTACCTCCAAACCCGAACAGACAAGGCTCTACGTGATGCCGGACATACCATCAAAAGCTAACAGCTCGTTCAACTACGCCCGCCGATACTGGCGGGTGAAGACGCAAGTGTTTCGCAAGAAGCACCCCCAGATGAGCAACCGCCGCGGCTGTTGCCTCCGTTGCCAGCACGCAAGCTGCCAGCCCTACGCCAACCCCTACCTCCCCCCAATCGCAGAGAAATGACAATGACCAAGGATTACGACCCAAACAAACCCGCATCGGAGCTACTGCGCGAGATGGCCAGTTGGCTTGACCATATGCCCGCCGGGACACGCCCCAACGCAGAGTACATCCGCGAGAACCTGCTCGGCATATCCCGTATCGTAGAGGCGACCGAGAACACCGCGAAACACGCGGTAGCAATGCAAAAGGAAGACGTCCGTCTTTTCAAGCAAGGCCATATTCAGCGGATGGCCGCCGATATGCACTACGACCAAGTCCACCAAGAAGCCCCGCAATGAGCACCCCCCCATCGGAGCAATTGCGGCGCATCGCCTTGAACGCGGAAGAAGCCAACACCCTCAACCGGATCACCCCCGAGTCCCTTTGCAGCGACCTGCGCGAGCTAATCGGGACGGTCGACGAGCTGGAAGAGCAAGCCGGTCGCTACGAAAGCACCCGTCAAGCCTATGTAGATTTGCGCCAGCAAGTCAACGAAGGCTTGCTGGACACCGACCCCCTCCCCCCTCACCCGGAGACGCCCAATGAACCCCTCCCTCCCACCCCTCCCACCCCTCCCACCCCTCCACACCCGCAACATCCAGCAGAGGCTCCAAATGGAGAAGCGACAAACTCGGGACGAAATAGCCCGTGCCGTGGCAATAGCCATTGTGTCGCTTGCTGCCCTTGCCGCAGTGCCCCTGCACTTCCTGCTGGCCTTGTGATCACCCCGGCCGAACGCAACGGCGATCGCTTTCTGATCGCCCTCTTCAGCGTAAACGCCACACTCCTCACCCTCAACATCCTATGGCTTGTCTAGCCCTCGGTGACTGGCACGCATATCCGCCACTGGTGGCGAATATGCTATCGCCGACCACCTCGGGCTAGTCGGGCTTATGTCTGTGCCCTATCGCTGCCGCTTGCCTTGCAGGCATCACTCGCTTGGGGCACAGACAAGCACCCTCATTCTTACAGAACACAATGACCTACAAACTCAAATCCCTATCGCCCCCAACCGAACCACCACAAAGCCGCGACGAAGCGGACAAGATGATCGAGCGGTATGGGGCGGTGCAACGCGAGATAACTCGCCAAACCACAGTCCTGGAGGACGCCATCGCCTCCCTGCGCAAGCAAGCGGACACCGATATGGCCGCCTACAAAGCCGAAGCCGAAGGCATCCACCAAGCCGTACACACATTCGCCAGTGCAAACCGGCGAATGCTGACCGAAGGCAACAAGGTCAAACACCACATCTTCTCAACCGGAGAAGTGAAGTGGCGTGACCTGCCACCCAAAGTATCAATCAAGGGCACAGAAAACGTCATCAATGTCTGCTTCGCGCAGGGTCTTGATCGCTTTGTGAACCGCAAAGAAACCATAAACAAAGAAGCAATGCTGGCCGAGCCAAGCGTTGCGCGCACCATCCCCGGTGTCACGGTCGGCTCCGCCGGCGAGCAATTCACCATCAACCCATTCGAGGAAAAAACCAATGGATAACGAAACCAACACCGCGACAGCCCCGAACGCCGAGGCAGAGGCGCGTAGTCGCCTCCTCTACTTCGTTAAACGCATAGAAGACCTCGAGATGGACAAGTCGGGTATCACCAAAGATATCCGTGATGTCTTTATCGAAGCAAAATGCGCAGGATATGACACCAA
>JAHZLG010000132.1 GCA_022599995.1 Alphaproteobacteria bacterium
CATCTACCATCTGACCTACGAGCGGAAGGATATTGTCGACCTCGAATCCCACTTGACCATCGCGGATAGCGACGCCTTCGAACACGCGATCGGCAGCGAAAGCGTGATCCTGCTCGATGCCAAGACCGATGACGACATTGCCGTCTCTAAGGCAACCAGCCATGCCGAAGTGAAAGAGCTGTTCCAAAAACTTACCAAGGGCGAGATCAACGCCTACCGCATCCCCTATCTCAGCAATTTCAGCGAGATAGAACACGCCCTGACGATCGGACGTGTTCATATCCAACAACGGATCAAGACGATCTATCACACCATCGACACGACGGGTGCCGCAACCAAAGAACGCGTGATCACGACCGCAGGACGCGCCATGCTCGGCAATATCCTGCCCAAGCATCCCTTCTTGCGCTATGACCTCGTGAACCAATTGCTCACCAAACGACACGTCACGAACCTTATCGACGTCATCTATCGCCATACAGGGCAAAAAGAAACCGTTATCTTCAGTGATGTCCTGATGAAATTGGGGTTTGAATGGGCATGCCGCTCGGGGGTGTCGCTCGGGAAAGACGACCTGATCATCCCCGAGAGCAAGCAGGAATTCATCGACAAAACCCAAGCCGTGGTCGAGGAATTCGAGGCGCAATACCAACAAGGCCTGATCACCGGCGGGGAAAAATACAACAAGGTGGTGGACGCCTGGTCATCGTGCACCGACCAAATCGCCGGCGAAATGATGAAGGCGATCCAAAACCCGAAAGACGGCCTCATCAATGCAGTCTATATGATGGCAGATTCGGGGGCACGGGGCTCGGCGACCCAAATCAAGCAGCTCGCCGGAATGCGCGGATTGATGGCGAAACCCTCAGGGGAGATCATCGAACGACCGATCATCTCTAACTTCAAAGAAGGGCTGACCGTGCTCGAGTACTTCAACTCGACCCACGGCGCACGCAAGGGACTGGCCGATACCGCCCTCAAAACCGCGAACAGTGGCTATATGACTCGGAAACTAGTCGATGTCGCCCAGAATGCCGTGATTAACGGAACCGACTGCGGCACCGACGGCTTTCTCGAGAAGACCACCGTGATGGATGGCGGCGACATTATCGAAGCCCTGAGTGAACGCATCTTGGGACGCGTGCTCGCCCGCGACGTCGTGAACCCCGAAAACAATGTCTTGGTCGCCCCACGCGGCACCCTGGTCGATGAGAAAATGGCGGAGAACATCGAGCGCATCGGTGTCACCAACGTCTCCGTGCGGTCGGTCATCAAGTGCAAAAACAAGATTGGTGTCTGTGCCATGTGCTACGGACGCGACCTCTCGCGCGGCACCCTGGTGAACGAAGGCGAGGCGATCGGCGTCATTGCCGCCCAATCCATCGGCGAACCGGGCACGCAGCTTACCATGCGCACCTTCCACATCGGTGGCGTGGTGCAAGGGGGAGCAGAGCAGTCGCATATCGAATCTGCCGCCGATGGCACCGTGACCATTGTCGGGGGCGACCTGCTGATTCGCGACCAACGCAACAACCTCGTGGTGATGGGGCGGTCAACCGAGATTCACCTGTTCGACATCAACAACCGTGAACGCGCCCGCTACCCTGTGGTCTACGGCACGCGGCTGCTTGTGGACGACAATGGCACCGTGAAAGCCGGGCAGAAACTTGCCGAGTGGGACCCCTATACCCAACCGATTATCAGTGAACGCGAAGGGGTCGCCAATTATGTCGATCTCGAACGCCACCTGACCCTCTCCGAGCAGTTCAACGAAGAAACCGGTATCACCGACCAAGTCGTGATCGGGGCGAAAAAAGACGTCTCACTGCGGCCGCGTATCACCCTGCGCGACGACCAAGGCGAGGTGATCCTGCTCGATGACACGAAGGAGGCACGCTATTTCCTCCCCGTCGGGGCTATCCTCTCGGTGCAAGACCAAACCCACGTGAAACCCGGCGACCTGCTCGCACGGGTGCCGCGAGCATCATCGAGAACCCGCGATATTACCGGGGGGCTGCCGCGCGTTGCCGAATTGTTCGAAGCGCGCAAACCCCGCGAACAATCCGTGATGGCGGAAATCAACGGGCGGATCGAATTCGGCAAGGAGCTGAAAGCCAAACGACAAATTCTCATCATCGGCGAAGACGACAATGGCGTCGCCATCCGTCGCGAGTACATGGTGCCCAAACGCCAACAGGTGCTTGTGCAAGAGGGCGACTGGGTGAAACTCGGCGAGAAGCTTGTCGATGGTGCCCCCGCCCCCCACGACATTCTGCGCGTGCTCGGCCCCTCCGCCCTGACCGACTACCTCAGTGCCGAAATCCAAGACGTCTATCGCCTGCAAGGGGTGAAAATCAACGATAAGCACATCGAAGTGATCATCCGCCAAATGCTGAACAAGATCGAGATTACCGACGCAGGAAATAGCCATCTCGCCGTGGGCGACCAAATGACCGAGGACGAAATCAATGAAATCAACATCGAGCTTGTCAAAGAAGACCTCGAACCCGCGAAATTCGACCGCGTGCTGATGGGGATCACGAAGTCGGCCCTGCAAACCGCCTCGTTTATCTCGGCGGCATCGTTCCAAGAAACGACCCGCGTGCTTACCCACGCCTCGGTGAGCGGACGGATCGATGAATTGCGGGGGCTGAAAGAAAACGTCATTGTCGGACGCCTCATCCCTGCAGGGACCGGGTCGGCACTGCGACGCTACCAGCAAATTGCCCGCTCGCAAGACGACGTCGCACGTGAGCAACAGCGGCAAATCGAAGCGGAAGCGGAGGCCCTGGCCCTCGCTGCCGATCCGCTGGCACCGAAAATGGCGGACGAAACCACGGACGGACTCGCCCGTGATGCCTTTGCAGCCGAGCCCCCCTTGACCCCCGATATGCCTGCAACCCCCACCGAGGGAGGATTGTTCTGATCCCACGGGGGGCAAGGTGCGCACCGCACGGGGGGCAAGGTCGGATCGCACGGGGGGCGTAGTCAGATTGCACGCGGGGGGCGTAGTCGGATCGCACAAAGTGCGATGGCACAAATTTCTGTGTATAAGCCGAGAAGAAAGCACACCACTTGAAACCTTTTTGTCTTTTCCCTATTTACTGCCCTAGACGTTGCATTTGGCCTGCCTTCACCGTCGCCCGTTAGAAACATCCCATCCTCATTCCTCCTCACACTGTCCACGCGATAACAAGCGGTTGCCTTGGCGATGGTGCCCTTAGACACCCGCCCCTGTTCTTGCGCTCCTCCTTCTTCACCTCATCCAAATTTCCCTCGAAAGGTCTCCTTTATGGAACAAAAATTTATTGACGGCATTCAAGATGTCAGCATCACAAACTCCATGGTTCGCGTGAACTGCTTTGGCATGCTTGGCCCCTCCCCCGAAGGCGACGGCAAAGTACGCGTGCAACCCACCGTGCAACTCGTGCTGACCCCGGACACCTTTATGCGGTTTTTCGAAACATTCTCGCGTTTCCACGAAGAGCTGAAAGAACGCGGCATGATTCGTCCCACGACCGAACAAGAAGTGCCTGCCCAAGAAGGCTAATCCAGACATATCGAGCGGAAGGCCTTGTGCCTTCCTCCCTCGGCAGTGGCGCATCTCTTTACAGGGGTGCGCCATTGTTTGTTTTGGACACAGCACACACAGCACACACCGAGCATACTGCCTGTGGTGTGGGCACGCGGCTGCAGTGCGCTAAGGCGTCCCCCTGCCGTGGTCTAGGCCACCACTAGACCACCCCCCCCAGTCGTGGTCTAGACCACACCCTTGACGAGATAAGGCAATCATGCTTATCTCGATACTATGACAACAATCCTTAACCAGCTCTACCAACGCCGCGCCCAAGCACGTGTCGGCGGCGGCGAAGCAAGAATCAGCAAGCAACACAAGCAACAGAAATACACCGCACGCGAGCGATTGCTTATCCTGCTTGATCCCGAAACCTTCGAAGAGTGGGACACTTTCGTCGTCCATAATTGCCACGACTTCGATATGATGGAGGAACAAATCCCCGGCGACGGAGTCGTGACCGGACACGGAAAAATCAATGGCCAAAAAGTCTGCGTCTTTGCCCAAGACTTCACCGTGCTGGGCGGCTCGCTATCAGAGACCCACGCACGGAAAATCTGCAAGGTGATGGATACCGCTATGCGGATCGGCGTGCCCGTTATCGGACTCAATGACTCCGGAGGGGCACGCATCCAAGAAGGGGTTAGCTCACTCGCAGGCTATGCCGAGGTGTTCCAACGCAACGCCCTTGCCTCGGGGGTGATACCGCAAATCTCGCTCATTATGGGGCCCTGCGCAGGGGGAGCCGTCTACTCGCCAGCCATTACCGACTTTAGTTTTATGGTCGAAGGCAGCGCCTACATGTTCGTGACAGGGCCCAATGTGGCGAAAACTGTAACCCACGAAGAGGTTACCGCCGAAGAACTAGGCGGTGCCGCCGTGCACGCATCAAAGTCTGGGGTCGTGGCCAAGAAATATGTCGACGAGGTGGCCATGCTGCTCGACGTGCGGCGGTTGATGAAATTCCTGCCGGCAAACAACAAAATCCCCCGGCTGAGCCGGGTGCACCCGCAACAGCCAATGCAGCCGGGGCACGACGACAATGGATTGCGCCCCGCGCTCGAGAACATCCTGCCGCAAGACAGCAACACCCCCTACAACATGCAACACGTGATCGACAACGTGATCGATGACCGCGACTTCTTCGCCCTCCATCACGACTTCGCCGCCAATATCATCACCGGGTTTGCCCGCCTCAAAGGACGCCCCATCGGTATCGTCGCCAATCAACCCCTGCACCTCGCGGGTTGCCTCGACATTGATGCCTCGACCAAAGCCGCCCGCTTCGTGCGGTTCTGCGACTGCTTCAATATCCCAATCCTCACCTTGGTTGACGTCCCCGGCTTCATGCCCGGAACAACCCAAGAACACGGCGGCATTATCCGCCACGGCGCGAAATTGCTCTATGCCTTTGCCGAAGCAACCGTGCCGAAGGTGACGCTGATCGTCCGCAAAGCATACGGCGGCGCCTACGACGTGATGGCATCGAAACACCTGCGGGGCGACGTCAACTACGCATGGCCAGCCGCCGAAATCGCGGTGATGGGCGCAAAAGGCGCGGTCGAGATCATCTTCCGCAATCACAGCAAAGACCATCAGGCAACGAAAGAAGCCGAATATACCCAACGCTTTGCCAACCCCTTTGTTGCCGCAGAAAAAGGGTTCATCGACGATGTCATCGCCCCGCACAACACCCGCAACCGGCTCGCCTGTGCCTTCGATCTGGTGGCCGAGAAGGATTTGCGCAATCCGTGGAAAAAGCACGATAACATGCCCCTGTGACCATGGTGACTGCCCATAGCCACGCGCACGGCGGGTTGCCCTCCTTCCCAACGATATACCTTCCCACTTCCCCTCCTTTTGTCACTGCCTTTATGCCCGATGCCCCCCGGACGGGCGTCTCGGCAAGAACAGGCAGGCATCGAATGAATGACCGACCATGACCGCGTCCTCTTTGACCAACATCAGCAAACTGCTTGTCGCAAACCGCGGGGAAATTGCCTGCCGGATCATCCGCACCGCCCACATGCTCGGCATCGAGACGATTGCAATCTACGCCCCCGCTGATGCCAAAGCCCCCCACGTGCGATTGGCAACCCATGCGGTGCCGTTGAACCCCCTCCCCCAAGCGAATCCCGGGGTAGGCTATCTCGATGCCGACCGCATTGTCGCCATCGGCCTCGACCAACAGGCCGATGCCGTGCATCCCGGCTACGGCTTCCTATCCGAGAATGCCGAATTCGCCGCGAAGGTCGAAGCGGCGGGAATGCGCTTCGTCGGGCCAACCCCCGACGTCATCGCGAAGATGGGCGATAAGCTCGCTGCGCGGCAAGTGGCCATCGACGCCGGAGTGCCAACAACGCCCGGCGGTGATACCCCCGTCTCCGACCCCGACCGCGCCACCGTGGTCGCCAATGAGATCGGCTACCCCGTGCTGATCAAAGCCGTGGCTGGGGGAGGCGGCAAGGGAATGCAGATCGTGCACAACCCGACCTCCTTTGCCGAAGCCCTGAGTGCCGCCCGTGGCATCGCCGAAAAAGCATTCGGCGACAGTCGCGTGTTCATCGAGAAATACATCTCCGCCCCGCGCCATATCGAGATTCAGATTCTCGCCGACGGCCAAGGCGGTGTTGCCATTCTCGGCGAACGCGACTGCACAGTCCAACGCCGACATCAGAAGGTGATCGAAGAAGCCCCGGCAGTGTTCATCCCCGATGCGATGCGCGAGCAGATGC
>JAHZLG010000133.1 GCA_022599995.1 Alphaproteobacteria bacterium
ATTTTGGGCGAAAACGACCGCATGACCGCCCCCAAACGCGCCAAAGGCATCATAGCGAATGCAGCTGAGACGGCGATTGTTCCCAATGCAGGGCACATGGTGCACGTGGAAGCTGCCCCTGCCGTGCGGACACTCATGATCGACTTTCTGCGCCCGCTGTCTCACCAGCTAGCCAAAGGGTGACGGCCTCTAGGGGGCGGCGCACCGTATTGCTGGTACTGCACAGACAGGGCGCAAGCAAAACAAGAGGGTGTCGCGCGGGCAGGGACTGTTCTCTGCAGCGGTGCAAGCAAGCTAGCTAGCTAGCAAGCAAGAGAGAAGGGGGCAGGGTGCGTGGGCAGAATCTTGCCATGTGCGATCACCCTCCCTATGATGGTGGCTTATGACAACGACAATCACAAAGCTGGTCACCATGCTTCACGGCAACCTGATCGGCACGGACCAAAGCGGAAACAAATATTACATCCCGCGACGAGCGGCAAGGCGACCCGTGCGGCAAAAACGATGGGTTGTCTATGGCCATGGGTGCGATCAAGCGACTGTGCCTCCGATGTGGCATGCGTGGCTGCATCATACGGCGGACTCCCCGCCTTCTGCGCAAGTGGACGCCGTCGCGGCAGTGCCTGCGCCCCGAGGACACGCCCATGTCCCAGCGGAAACCTATCAGGCGTGGCGTCCCTAGCCGTGCTTCACAAGGGCGTCTCGAGTGCGCCACAAGGGCATTTGGCATCATGGCCGACCGTGCTCCACTGCGACTTTGGTTGCACCACTGTCCCAATTTCCATCCGTGCCAAACAAACCGATGAATGCTGAGAACAAAGCAACCCTTGCAGGGATAGTCGTGATCGGGCTGTTCGCCTTGGTGTTGGGCATCGCATGGACATCGCCAACACAAGACGGGATCACGGTCTATGCCGAATTTACCTCGGTCGAAGGGTTGCGTGTCGGATCGCCCGTTCGCATGGCAGGTGTAGAGATCGGGGTAAGCGGTGAGCCCAAGCTTCAAGACGATGGGCAGTCGGTTCTTGTTCCACTGTACCTTTCCACTGATATTATCAGCGACGCCGCATTTTCCCTGGAATCTGTGACAGCAACGTCGTCCGAGCACGGAGATGACGCCTCAGCAGAGATGCAAAAGGTCGGTATCCCGGTGGACTCCGCCGTTGCTATCCAGACGGACGGGCTTATCGGCGCGAAATTCCTGCAAGTATTTCCCGGTTTTGAAGTCGCCGTGTTGCAACACGAAGACTCGTTCGCCACCACCTACGACGCCATTCAGTTACTGGATTTGCTCGACAAAATTTTGTGACCGCATCGCTGCATTATCCCATTGCCCTATTGTCCTATTGTCCTATTGCCCTATTGCCGCATGGTGCTTGGCGGGGATGATGGTTGTTGTCGCCCATATTCTTGCAGGCCGTCGTCCGCCCCTCCTCTTGCTCGGTATCAACAATGAAAAAACGTTTTGAGTTCCTCTTGGGTTTGGTCGTGCTTGGCGTCGCGGGGTGGTTTTTCTTTTTGGTCGTTCTCTCGACGTCCACGTGGTGGGACAAAGACACTGCCTATCATCACACGGCACAGTTTAGCTCGGTGACGGGGTTGAACGTGGGGGCAGACGTGCGCATCGGCGGTGTAACCGTTGGTGAGGTGACGGCTATCACCCTCGACCCCATCTTGCTGGAAGCTATTGCCCATTTCACCATCCGGAACGAGGTGCGCGTGCCTGACGATTCTTCGGTTCAAGTGGTGACCGATGGGTTATTCGGCGGCAAATTTCTGCGCGTGGTGCCCGGTGGAAGCGAGGCAACCTTCAAAAACGGCGATGAATTTGTCGAGGTCGAGAATGCCCTTGCCCTTGAAGAGCTGATAGGGCGCGCGGTGCTCTCGCTCGGAGGGGAGTGAGCATCATGGGTATCGCGTGCTTGGGCAGTCTTTTTGACGGGCGACAGGGGGGGCAACAGGGGTGGCAACGACAGGGGCAACAGGGGCGACAGGGGCGACAGGGGTGGCAAGAACAGGGGCAACAGGGGCAACAGGGGCGACAGGGGTGGCAAGCCCTCCGCAGCGTCGTTGTTCCCATCGCCTTGCTGGCAATGGGCATGGGATTGGTTAGCATGGACGCCGCCGCTATTGAGGGACAGCGCACTCGGCTTCACGGATTGGACAAGATAACCGGCCACGTCTCGCTTGCCGATCTGAGTATTGGCGAGGCATGGCAGCTGGGACGCCTGCGGATACAGGTGAATTATTGCGACCGAACCCCCCCCACCGTGGTGCCCGAATCTGTGGCACACCTGTCGATATTGGAGTACGCCCCACTGTCGTTGGTGGAAGACGATCAGGTGCGCGACTCAGACTCGCTTTTGAATGGCGTCGTTCCCTCTGTCGGGCGGCGGCTTACCCCCGAGGAGTTGCAGGAAACCTACTCCATGGACATGGCGACCGATCCTATTTCGCAATCCTTCAGCGCTCGGCTCGGCGAGGGCTACTATACATTGCGATTTGAGGGTTATCTCTTTGCGTCGAGCCCCGCCATCAATGCCCTCGATCATCCGCTGTATGACGTCTGGGTGCTCGAGTGCCTTGTGGATGAGAAATAAGAGCGCATGAACAGCTCCCCCTAGACCCCTGCACGAAGCCGCAGAAGCCCGGTTGGTAATGTCCCGTCGGCACATCTTGCTTGCCAGAACCTCTTACCAGAACCGCTTACCAGAACCTCGTAGGTAAGACCACTTGCCCAAACCCCTTCGGCACAACCTTGCTTGCCCAAACCCCCTCGGCAGACCCCCTCAGCAGACCCCCTCTTGCCAAAACCCCTTGCCTCGCATTTGTGTGCGGCCTCTTGCGTCCCGGCTGCTAGTCGGTCTGCCGTCCCTTTCCCCCTCCTTCCCAGTGAAATCTAGACAACTATGCCACGGCGTACTGACATCAGCACAATTCTCATTATAGGTGCAGGTCCCATCATCATTGGTCAGGCATGCGAGTTTGACTATTCGGGGGCACAGGCATGCAAAGCCATCCGCAAGGAGGGCTATCGTGTTGTGTTGGTGAATTCGAACCCCGCCACCATTATGACCGACCCCGATATTGCCGATGCAACCTATATCGAGCCCCTGAATGTGATGGCACTCGAGGCCATCATCGCGAAGGAACGCCCGGACGCCTTGTTGTCGACCATGGGGGGGCAGACGGCTCTGAACCTTTCCATTGCACTGTTTGAGGCCGGTGTGCTTGCTCGCTATGGCGTAGAGCTGATCGGTGCTGACCCCGATGTGATTGCCCGCGCCGAAGACCGTGCCCAGTTTGCGGCTATTGCCCGCGAGCAGGGGTGCGATACGCCCGCCTCGCGCGTGGTGAGCGACATGGAGTCCGCCAAACAGGCAGTCGACGCGCTAGGGCTTCCCTTGGTGTTGCGGCCTAGCTTTACCATGGGGGGGACAGGCGGAGGCATCGCACGCAACCGGCGCGAGTACCTCGATATGATCGAACTCGGCCTGGAGGCGTCCCCGGTCTCGACTGTGCTGGTCGAGGAGTCGGTGCTCGGCTGGAAGGAATTCGAACTGGAAGTCGTGCGCGACCGCAACGACAATTGCATTATTGTCTGCGGTATCGAGAACATCGACCCCATGGGCGTGCACACCGGCGACTCGATCACGGTTGCTCCTTGTCTGACCCTCACCGACAAAGAGTATCAGATCATGCGCGACCAAGCGATGCGGATTCTCCGTGCGGTCGGGGTGGAAACCGGAGGGGCGAACGTCCAATTTGCCCTCAACCCCGAGGACGGGCGAATCGTGGTGATCGAGATGAACCCACGGGTGTCGCGATCCTCTGCGCTCGCATCGAAGGCAACCGGGTTTCCGATCGCCAAGGTCGCGGCGTTGTTGGCAGTCGGCTATACCCTCGACGAGCTGAAAAACGAGATCACGGGCACCACGCCGGCAAGCTTCGAACCGGTGCTCGACTACGTGGTCGTGAAAGTGCCCCGTTTCGACTTCGAGAAATTCCCTGATTCCAGCCAGAGATTAACCACCTCGATGAAGTCGGTCGGGGAGTCCATGGCTGTAGGGGGAAATTTCAAGGAAGCCATGCAAAAGGCACTGTGCGGCCTAGAGAACGGCACGCGCGGCTTTGACCGCCACGCCCCTCACGAGTCCACGACCAACGCAGACGGCTCCTTCATCGAGGGCAACAGTGACGCCAATATCGAATCGCTCAAGGCATCCCTCGCGCACCCCGACCCCCAAAGGTTGTTGCGCGTCGGCACGGCGTTGCGCGAAGGGGTCTCCGTCGATGCCGTGGCGAAGGCGAGCCAAATCGATCGCTGGTTTCTCACGCAGCTGGCCGAGATTGTGGCAACGGAGACCATGATCCGGCAAACAGGCTTGCCTCAGGACGCCGCAACGTGGCACCAGATAAAAACGGCAGGGTTTGGTGACGCACAGGTGGCTGCATTGCTCGATTTGCCCATTGCCACTGTCCGTGCGGCGCGGCTCGATGCCGGGGTGACCCCGTGCTATCCGCGCATCGACAGCACGGCTGCCGAATTTCCTGCCAATGTGCATTACCATTATGGCACGTGGCCACGTCCCGGGTCTGCGCTCGGCACCGCGATTGATGCCTCCTCCCTCGACCTCGAGGGGGACGCGTCCGCACCGGCAACCGGAAACCCGAAAGAGAAGATCATCATTCTGGGTGGCGGCCCCAACCGAATCGGGCAAGGCATAGAATTCGACTACTGCTGCACCCACGCCTGCTTCGCCCTACGCGAGGCCGGGTTCGAAACCATCATGATCAACTGCAACCCCGAGACCGTTTCCACCGACTACGACAGCTCGGATCGCCTGTATTTCGAACCCCTCACCGAAGAGCACGTCCTCTCTGTTGTCGCCTTCGAAGGACAGACCGCCCCGGTGCGCGGGGTCGTGGTGCAATTTGGCGGGCAAACCCCGTTGAAGCTGGCGAAATGTCTCGAAGAGAACGGCATCACGATTCTGGGGACACCCCAAGACAGCATCGACCTTGCCGAAGACCGTGCCCGCTTCCTTGACTTGACGGCCTCGCTCGGCTTGCAGCTGCCCGCCGGGACGACGGCCATGACGGTCGACGAAGCCGTCCGCGCGGCAGAGGAGGTCGGGTATCCTGTGCTTGTGCGTCCGTCGTACGTGCTCGGCGGACGCGCCATGCATATCGTGTTCGACGAGACCAGCTTGCGGAAGATCATCCACCAAGCCATGGCTTATTCGGGGGATAACCCCGTGCTGATCGATCACTACTTGCGCGACGCTATCGAGCTCGATGTCGATGTGCTGTGCGATGGCGAGCTTTGCTATATCGCCGGGATAATGGAGCACATCGAAGAAGCTGGGGTGCACTCGGGCGACTCCGCCTGTGCCTTGCCGAGCTGGTCGCTGACGCCGCAAGAGAAAAACACCCTAGCCGAGCTATCGGCGAAATTGGCATTCGGGCTGGGGGTGCGTGGGGTGCTCAACATCCAGTTCGCGTTGCGCGATGGGGTGTTCTACATTCTCGAGGCGAATCCGCGGGCGAGCCGCACCGTTCCCTTTGTCGCCAAAGCCACCGGGGTGCCCCTTGCGAAGCTGGCAGCTTTGATTGGGGTTGGGGCTAAGCTCAGGACGATGCCCCTGCCTGTGACCGCGAAGGCACCGCTCTATGCCCTTGCCCCTGCGCTGGCGGGGCAATTCTCCGCGACGGCAGTTGTGCCGGTGGTGCTTGATAATGCGGAATCAACGCATGTGTCAGCCCTCTCTGATGCCGCCGCATTGAGTGCCTTTCCCTTGCCTGACAGTCTTCGTCTGATGAAGGTGCCGCAGCATATTGAGAAAATCGGGCGATTTGCCGTGAAGGAGTCGGTTTTTCCTTTTTCGCGCTTCCCCGGGACGGACGTGCTGTTAGGCCCCGAAATGCGGTCGACTGGCGAGGTCATGGGGTGGGGCATCACGGTCGACGAGGCATTTATCAAGGCACAGGCTGCTGCTGGGATGATGTTGCCGACAATCCCCTCAACGTCGCCCGAATCGCAGAATGACGATGCGACCACCAACGCGACCACCACTGCCACGGGGCACGGGGCACGGGCGGCGGGAGGGGTCGGTTATGTGCTTATCTCGGTGCGTGACAGCCACAAGGAGGCATTCGTTGCCATTGCCCGCCAGCTGGCAGCCTATGGGTTTCCTCTGGCGGGCACTGAGGGCACCGCGACCTATCTGAATGACCACGGCCTAGATGTCGTCTCGGTGGCCAAGGTGGGGCAGGGGGACCGCGATATTGCGGATATGATTCTCGATGGCGAGGTCGTTCTTGTGTTGAACACCACCCGCAGTGACTCGAAGTCGCGCGCTGATTCCAATGCGATGCGGATGGCGGCATTGCGGAACTCGGTGCCTTTTTTCACCACGCGGCGCGGGGCTGAGGCGGTAAGTCGTGCCATCACCTGTTCGGGTGCTGACACTAGTGCCGTGCCCTCGGGTGCTAGTGCGCTTGGGGGCTGGTCGCCGATGGTGTCATTGCAAGAGGTCTTTGCCTGATCGCTGGATGCTAGCGCCCTCGGACGCTGACACTAGTGGACACTAGTGTCGTGTCCTTCGTGCTAGTTGCCCTTGGGGTGCCGACACTAGTGTCCACTAGTGGACACTAGTGCCCTATCGCCACTTGATCGAGCAACCCATGGACGGCAATTGCGTCTCGGGCCCCTTGCCGGTCGTGGCAATCATCTCCATTGCGTTGACCAGATCGCGCGCCGTCCCGGAGGGAATGGGATCAAGCCGTCCTGCATCGAGCCGTCCGCGATAGGCCAGCCCTCCCTGCGCGTCAAAGCCAAAATAATCGGGGGTACACACCGCACCGTAGGCTTTTGCGACCGCTTGGGTTTCATCGTACAGGTAGGGGAATGGCAAGGCGTGTTGCTGGGCGAAGGTTGCCATGTGGGCAGGGGAATCATCGGGGTAGGCCTGCACATCGTTCGACATGATGCCCACCACCCCGATGCCCGATGCTTGCATGGCATGGGCATCGCTCACCATCCGTTTAATGACCGCCATCACAAACGGACAGTGATTGCACATAAACACGACGACTGTGCCCTTCGCCCCCTTCACATCGTCAAAGCTATAGGTCTTCCCGTCGGTTGCCGGGAGCGAAAAAGCTGGGGCGGGCGTGCCTAGTGCGGCAACAGGGGGCTCAAGAGCAGCCATGGTTTAATCCTTGCGTGGGTGAGAGAGCATCAATGATGCGGATACCTTCGATGGTATCACGCGGCAACCTCTTCTTCTTCGAGGCGCAGCACGGTGCATCGATACAGCGGTGACCACGACAGCCGACGCAGCGAACGCCGCATGGTTGTTGTCACGGCTTGCTCGACGAGGGCGTTGTCTTGCACTTGGGTTGCGTCGAGGTCGTCGATGGCATCGTAGAGCTCCTCGATCAGGGGTTCCTGATCGAAGGCGTCGGCCGGCAAGCCGATGCACGACAGTTGCAGGTCGCCGATAATATCGCCCTCGGCATCCATGGCGATGATTGCCAGCACTACCCCCGAGTGGCCAAGCCGCTGGCGGTCGAGCAAGTAGTCGGCATTGCGCTCGGCAAGGTAGGATTGGTTGTCGATGAGGTAGTACTCGTCGGGGATTTGGGCGGTCACCTCGGCGGAGTCCGAGGTGAGCCGTACCACGGCACCGTTGTATACCTCAAGCACGATCGGCACTTGGCATGTCCGGGCGAGCTCGGCGTGGGCCTTGAGATGGCGTGCTTCGCCGTGCACGGGGATAGCGGTGGTCGGGCGCACATAGCGAAAGAGCTCGGTAAGCTCGTCGCGGTTAGGGTGCCCCGAGACGTGCAGGGTATCTTCCTCATCGGCTTCGATCACATTGATCCCGGCACGCAGCAGTTTGTTTTGCAAGATACTGATCCCGACTTCGTTTCCGGGAATGCGGCGCGAGGAGAAGATCACCGTGTCACCATCTTCGATGCGGGCATCGCGATGGGCATTGGTGGCCAGCTTCTGGAGAGCCGCGGCGGGTTCGCCCTGCGAACCGGTGCAGATCAGCAGCAATTGGTTGCGGGGCAATTTGCGGGCTTGCTTGGGGGTCACGAAGGCGGGGAGGTCGCTCATGTATCCGCACTGGGTGGCAGCTTCCACCATGAAGTGCATTGACCGTCCCACCAGCTGGACTTGGCGTCCTTCTTGATGGGCTACTTTGGTTATCGTGCGGATCCGCGCCACATTCGATGCAAAGGAGGTTACCGCTACCCGCCCTTGGGCTTGGCGAATGCGCGATGCGAGGGCTTCAGAAACTTCGCCCTCCGATCCCGAGTGCCCCTTTTCCATCGCATTGGTCGAATCGCCGATGACAGCGAGGCAGTCTTCTTCGCCGAGGGCTTTGAGGCGGTCATAGTCCGTCTCGGTGCCGATTTGCGGGGCGGGGTCGAATTTCCAATCACCCGTATGCAGGATTGGTCCTTGTTTGGTGTGAATGATCACGGCGTTGGGCTCGGGGATCGAGTGCGTGATCGTCGCGAATTCCACCTCGAAGGGGCCACAGGCAAAGCGCGAGCACAGCTGCACCACCTTGATGGGCACTTCGTTTCCCCAAGGGGTCTCGGCAAGCTTTTTGCGCAGCACCACAGCCGCAAAGGGCGTCACATAGACGGGGCATCGCAACCGCTGCCAAAGCCACGGCACGGCACCGATGTGGTCTTCGTGGGCGTGGGTGATAACCAGCCCGGCGATTTTCTTGTTATCGACAAATTGCGGGTTGATCGTCGTCGCCGTAATGCCGGGGGCAAGGTTGCCACCGAAGGCGACACCGCAGTCGACCATAATCCACTGGTCTTGGTAACCGTAGAGGTTACAATTCATGCCGATTTCGTTTGTTCCGCCAAGGGGAATAAAGTAGATCGCCTCATTGTCGAAGGTAGGGGTCTTGTGTCGCATATGCGTGGTTCCAAAGAGGGAGGAGATAGGTGGAAGGATGAGGGATGGTTATTGCCAGTGGATGCAGGAGCAATAAGGCACTGGCAGTTTGGTTTTCGTAAAGCAGGGGTGGACACAGGCAACTGTTTGCCGTTTGCCGTTCACCAGTCGCGACTGCGAAATGCGCAAGCAAGGCTTGTACGCTAAATAAGGAAGGATGTGTGACTTGGTTTTTGTTAATGTGTCATGGTGTCGCGATCGGGCGGATGCAAGTCACCGCGACGCGGCATCGGCATATTCTTGCCAGAGGGCGATCAATCCTTGGATGGTCAGGTCGGGAACGGTTTCGAGGTTGGTGATATAGGGTGCAAACAGGTCAGCAAGCCCGCCTGTGCCCACGATGGGCGGGGAGGTGTGCGCAAACAAGGTGTTGTCGGTGTCGGAATTGACGATCGCTTCGGTCATTCCTTTGATAAGGCCGACATATCCCCAGAAAATGCCTGCTTTCATGGCATCGGCGGTGTTTTTTCCGACCGGGTCGGGAATACCGAAGCGGTAGGGATCGAAGGCGATTTGCGGCAGTTTCGCGGTGCCGGTATGGAGGGCTTTGAATGACAGTCCGATGCCGGGGGCGATGGCACCGCCTTCGTATCCACCATCTTGCGCGACGACATCGAAGGTGGTTGCGGTGCCGAAGTCGATGATGATTTGCGCTTGGGGGTTGCGTTGGTAGGCGGCTTTGGCGTTGATCAGGCGGTCAACTCCGGCGTCTTCGGGGCGCGTGATTCGGATGGGCATTGTCGCGAAGGTGACCTCTTCGCCGACCACTGCCACGGGGCATTTGAGGAGCTGCTCCCCCATTTGTCGGAGCGTCGTGTTCAAGG